>NZ_JBEZUZ010000032.1:0-68462 GCF_040636735.1 Streptomyces sp. NPDC035033
CGGGCGCCACCGCTCCCGCCCGCGCCCCGGAACCCCGGGCGGCGGCGCCCCGCGCGGCGGAGAAGCCGCGCCCGCCCCGCACCCGCACCGCCGCCCCCACGCGCGTGCCCGCGCCCCGCGCCTCCGCGCCCCGGGTGTCCGCGCCCCGCGCGGCCCCTCCGGCGAGCGGGCAGGTCCCCGAGATGCGACGCCTGTGCCGCGAGGCGCGGCGGATCGAAGCCCCCATGGGCGCGGCGGAGTTGTGCCGGAGCGTGTACGGACACTGACGCGGCACCCAAGTGGCCCACTCCCAAGGGCCCCCAATGGACCAGGAGGAACGGGCCAGTTCACCGTACCGTCGTGACCATGGCGAACACCTCCCCGGCCCCCACCGCCGCCGCACCCACCACGCCCGCCGCCGGCCGTCCGCGCCCCGCGGCGCCGCGCGCCCTGCTCCTCGCCCAGGCGAGCAACTCCCTCGGCGACGGCGCCTTCTACGTGACCTCCGCGCTCTACTTCACCGGCATCGCCGGGCTCTCCGCCGCGCAGGTCGGGGCCGGGCTCGCCGTCGCCTGGGCGGTGGGCTCGCTGGCCGGGGTGCCGCTCGGGACGCTCGCCGACCGGCGCGGGCCGCGCGGCACCTCCGTCCTCCTCGCGCTCGTGACCGCGACGGCGGTCGCCTCCTTCCTCCTCATCGACTCCTTCCCGGCCTTCCTCGCCGCCGCCACCCTGTACGCCTCCGCGCAGAGCGGCCTCGCCGCCGCCCGGCAGGCCCTGCTCGCCGGACTGGTCGCCCCCGCCGCCCGCACCGCCGTCCTCGCCCGGCTCCAGGCCGTCCTGAACGGCGGCCTCGCCGTCGGCGCGGCCCTCGGCGGCCTCGCCCTGCACGCCGGCACGCGCGGCGCCTACGCCGCCGTGTTCGCCCTGGACACGGCGGGCTTCCTGCTCTGCGCGCTGCTGCTGTCCCGGCTCCCCGCCCCGGCCCCGGCGCCCGCTCCCGCCACCGGGGCCGGCCCGGGGGCGACCGTGCTGCGCGACCGCCCGTACGCCGTCCTCACCCTCCTCAACGCGCTGATGCTGCTGCGGATGCCGGTCCTGGGCCTCGCCCTGCCGCTGTGGATCGTGCAGCGCACGGCCGCGCCCGGCTGGACGGTCTCGGCGCTCTTCGTCCTCAACACCGTGACCGTGACCCTCTTCCAGGTCCGCGCCGCCCGCTCGGTCACCGACCTGGCCACCGCCGCCCGGGCGGTCCGGGGCGCGGGCGCGGTCATGCTCGCCGCCTGCGCCGTCTTCGCGGTGACCGCGCTCCCGGGGCTCGGCGCCGGGACGGCCGTCGCCGTCCTCGTCCTCGGCTCCGGACTCCTCGTCGTCGCCGAGATGCGGCACTCCGCCGGCTCCTGGCAGCTCGGCCTCGGACTCGCGCCCGCCGACCGGATCGGCCAGTACCAGGGCTTCTACGGGGCGGGCGTCCCCGTGGCCCGTACCCTCGGCCCGCTCGTCGTCACGACCCTGCTCATCGGCGGCGGCCCCGCCGGCTGGCTGCTCCTGGGCGGCGTCTTCGCCCTGGCCGCCACGGCCACCGGCCCGGTCGCCCGCTGGGCCGAGCGGACCCGGTAGCCGGGGAGCGCCCCGCCTACCGCGCCGGCCGGTCCGTCAGCAGGGCGAATCCGGCGCGGTCGACGGAGACGCCCGCCGCCGCCAGGACCACCACGCCGGTGCCCGCCGACCGGTCCAGGCCGAGCCAGGAGCGGAAGCCGCCGGTACCGCCGTTGTGGAGGGTGACCGTCAGGTCCCTGACCCGGAGGGTGATCCAGGCCGCGCCGATCCGCGTGCCGGCGGTGAACGGGACGACCGGGTCGAGCGCGGCCGTCCCCGGCGCGGTGCCGTCGAGGAGCGCGGCGGTCAGGCGCGCCATGGCGCCGATGTCGGCCCGGATCCCGCCGGCCGGCCCCAGGGCCTCGCCCGTCCACGGCTCGCGCGGCCGGCCCCGCCGCGTCGTGCCCGTCAGCGCGCCCGGCCGCAGCCCGGCCGGCCCCGCGGGCAGGTAGAAGCGGCCGAGTTCGAGCGGCGTGGTGATCCGCCCGGCGACCAGCTCCTCGTACGACGTCCCGGCGGCGGCCGCCAGCGCGTGCCCCAGCAGCTCGAACCCGAGGTTGGAGTAGCGGGGCCGGGGCGCGCCGAGCCGCACCGTCCGGGTCTGGTCGAGCAGCTCGGCGACGTCCTCGCCGTACGGATTGGCGCCGTGCCGCCACAGCGCGAACGTCCGCCGCCACGGCCGGGCCGCGGCCGGCAGCCTCGGCAGCCCCGACCGGTGCGTGGCCAGCGCCCCCAGCGTCACCCCGGCCGTCGGCGCGTCCCCGAGCGGCAGCAGCTCCCCGAGCGCCGTCCCCGCCGTCACCTCCCCGCGCTCCAGCGCGTCCGCGTACAACAGGCCGGTGACCCCCTTCGACACCGACCCGATCTCGTAGTCGGCCTCCGGCCCCGCCCCCACCGACGCCACGGCCGTGCCGCCGGGGCCGACCACGGCCCCGGCCACCGGGAACCCCCCGCCCGTCAGCGCCCGCAGCCGCTCCGCCAGCCATGCCTCACCGCGTTCCCCACCCATGGGGGCCACCCTAGGCCGCTCCGGCGCCCGGTGCGCCCGCCCGTCCGGAGCATCTGTGACTCACCTCACTGATTCCGCTTTCCCTCTTTCTGTTGTCGCCCCCCTCCGCGGAGGCTCTCCCCTGCGCAGGAAACTCCAGGAACGGGCGAGAGAAGGACGGACGGCGTGCGGAGCACCATGGGCAGGGACGAGATGACGGAGTGGATACGGGCGGCGCGGTACGGGGACCCCTGGGCGTGCGACAGGGTCCTCGGCGCCCACCGGCCGCTCGTCCACGCCCTGGCGTCCCTCGCCCTCGACGCCCGCCCCGCCGTCGCCGCCGGGACCGTCGCGCAGGACGTCCTGCGCCGCGCCCACGGCACCCTCCACACCCTGCCGTCCCCGGAGGCCTTCCGGCCCTGGCTCGTCGCGCTCGCCGTCGACACGGTCCTCGGCCACGCCGCCGGGACGGGCGGCTGGCTGGACGCCCAGGACGCGGTGCTGGCGGCGCTCGGACGGCTGGAGGACGAGGGGCTGCTCGCCCGGTACGAGACGGCCGCCGCGCTCCAGTGGCCGGCGGAGGAGACCGGGGCACGGATCGGGACCGCCCGGGGACGGCTCGACGCGGCCCGCTCCGTCGACACCGCGCTGGCCCGGCGGCCGCGCTGCCCCGCCCTGCACGGACTGACCGGCGGCTGGGACGGCCTCCCGACCCCCGGATGGCGCGACCACCTGGCGGCGCACACCACGCGGTGCGCCGCCTGCGCCGGAGCACCGGTCGGGCCCGCCCCCTTCCCCGCGCCTTCCGCCGCGGCCGAGCCCGTCGACCCGACCCGGGCGTACGACCTCGGAGACCTCGCCCCGCTCGCCGCCCCCGCCCCGGCCCCGGCACCGGGCGGGCGGCGCGGGACCCGGGCGGACCGCCGGCGGCGGCGCCGGGTGGAGGAGCGGAACCGGCGGCGGGCCGCCGTCGCGGCCGGGATCGCGGTCGTCGCGGTGACCGGAGGGGCCTTCTCGCTGTACGGCGGGCGCGACGGGCAGGAGGGCCCGGAGGTGAACCGCGCGGCCGCCCCCGGCCCCGACGCCCCCCGCGGCCCCGACCCGGACTCCCTCACCACCGCCCCCGCCCCCACCGGCGCCACCCCCTCCGCCCGCCCCTCCCGGGCGACGCCCTCCGCCACCCCCGCCACCACCGCCGCGAAGACCGGGACCCCCCGCCCGACCACCGCGACCCCCACCCCCCGGCGCACCACCGCGAGCCCCACCACCACCCCCGCGAAGAAGACCGCCGCCCCCACCACGGCCCCCCGCCCCACCCGCACGACCACGGCGCCGACCCCCGGCACCGACCCGGACCCCGGCACCGGCGACCAGCAGGACACCGGCCAGGGCTCGGCGGCGGACCAGGTGATCGCCCTGGTCAACGCCGAGCGCGCCAAGGCCGGCTGCGGGCCGCTCACCGCGAACGCCACCCTCACCCGCGCCGCGCAGGGCCACTCCGACGACATGGCCGCCCGCGACTTCTTCGACCACACCGACCCCGACGGCGACGGCCCGGGAGAACGGGTCACCGCCGCCGGCTACCCCTGGTCCACGTACGGCGAGAACATCGCCATGGGCCAGACCACCCCCGAACAGGTCATGGACGCCTGGATGAACAGCCCCGGCCACCGCGCGAACATCCTCAACTGCTCCTTCGAGGAGATCGGCGTCGGCATCCACACCGACGGCGGCCCCTACTGGACCCAGGTCTTCGGAGCCCGCTGACACGCCCGCGGTCTCCCGCACGGGGTCAGGCCCTCGCCTCCGAGACCAGGGCGGACAGCTCGACCCGCGACCGGATCTGGAGGCGGGCGTAGACCCCGCGCAGATGGTGGTCGACGGTCCGCGGGCTCAGCGACAGGCGGTCGGCGACCTCCTGGTTCGTGGCGCCGTCCGCGACCAGGCGGGCGATCCGCTGCTGCTGCGGGGTCAGCCCGGCGAGGGCGGCGGGCTCCGCCGGGCGGTCGCCCGCCGCGCCCGTCGCGCGGAGCTCCGCGCGGGCCTGCCGGGCCCAGCCCTCGGCGGCGGCCCGCTCGAAGGTGACCAGGGCGTCGCGCAGCGGGCCCCGCGCCTCGCCGGGGCGCCGCCGGCGGCGCAGCCACGTCCCGTACGCGAAGAGGGTGCGGGCCCGCTCGAAGTCGTTGCCGCCGTCCTCGTGACGGCGCAGGGCCTCGTCGAACCAGCGGTGCGTCTCCTCGCCGCAGGCCGCCAGCAGGGCGCGGCAGCGCGCCAGCTGGGCCGGGGCCGGCCGGTCGAGGCCGTGCCCCGCCCACCGCGCGTACTCCTCCGTCGCCGCCCGCGCCTCCGCCACCCGCCCCGAGGCGACCGCCGCCTCCACGAAGCACGGCACGACCAGCATGCGGAGCGCGAAGTGCCCGCCGTGCGGACCGGGGCGGACGAGCGGCGCGAGCCGCGCGGCGGCCTGGGCGGCCAGCCCGCCGCCCGACTCCGCCCGCGCCAGCGCCCACTCGGCGAGCGTCACCGCCTGGGCCAGACCGTGCGGCCGGCCGATCGCCAGTGCCCGCCCCGCGTGCTCCAGGGCGGCCGGCCCGTCGCCGGTCACCGAGGCCACCAGGGCCAGCACCGCGTGCTGGTGGGCCGCCGAGTTGAGCTGGCCGGTGGCCCGGGCCGCGCGCAGCCCCTCCCCGGCGGCGTGCCCGGCGCGGGCGTACCGTCCGGCGCGCAGCTCCGCGTACGCGAGGTGTTCGAGGATCCGGGGGAGGAGCGAGGCCCGCTGCTCGGCCCGCGCCCGCGCCAGGGCCCGGCCGTGCAGCCGGGCCGCCGCGGCGACGTCCCCGAGCACCAGCGCGGCCGCCCCCGCCCGCAGCAGCAGCCGCGGTTCGTCCCGCGCCGCGTCGACCGCGACCACCCGCGCGAGCGGGGGCCGCGCCCGGTCCGGGCGGACCGTGAGCGCCGCCCGCAGCCCCTCGGCGAAGGCCCGCTCGGTGCCCCGCGCGGCCGGGGCCAGGTCGAGCGCGGCGAGGCAGGCGTCGACGTCCCCCGCCGCCCACGCGGCCTCCATCGCGAGGAACCGCGCGTCCGCCGCCTCCGCCGGCTCCCCGCCCCCCAGCGCCTTCGCCGCCTGGAGGAACGCCTCGTGGGCGTCCATGACCGGCCCGCCCGCGAGCGCCGCGAACCCCCGCGCCAGCAGCGCCCGCCCCCGCGCCGCCGAGGAACGCCCCCGCACCCCCGCCGGAGGCCCGAGCCGATCGGCCCGGTGCCGCTCGTGCGGACCCGGGGGAGCACCGGCCGGGGCGGGGCGGACGCCCGTACCGGCCCGGCCGGCGCTCCCCGTACCGGCCCGGTCCCTCCCCGCCCCGGCCGCCCTGCGCAGGAACGGGTCGGGAAAGGTCAGTTCGTCGCCCCGGCGGTGGAGCAGCCCGGCCGCCACCAGGCCGTCCAGGGCCTCCGTGGGCACCCGCAGGGTCCGGGCGAGGGCCAGCAGCGCGCCCACGTCGGTGCGGTACGGGTCCCCGGCCGCAGGGTCCGCGCCGCCGGGCGCGCCGCAGGCCCGGGCCGCCACGCCCAGCAGCCTGCGCCCGTCCGCCGGGAGGGCGCCGAGCAGACCGCCGTACACCGCCGCCAGGACGCCGTCGCCGACCAGCGGTTCCGGCGCCGGGGCGGTACCGGCGAGCACGCCGGGGGAGAGGCGGCGGACGGCCTCGACCAGGACGCCCGGGTGCCCGGCCGCCTCGTCGAGGAGCCGTTCGGCGACCGCGGGCCCGAGGCGGCCTCCGCCCGCGTCGTCCAGCAGGGCGCGGGCCGCCTCGCGCGCGAGGCGCGACAGCCGGACGAGCGGCGCGCCCGGGACGGGCAGGGGGCGGCCGGGCGCACAGGCCACGAGCCAGCCGAAGCGGGCCGCCCCGCGCGGGCCCGGTGCCCGCCAGTGCGTGAGGAACGCGGCTCGCGAGTGCGCGTCCCACAGCGGGAAGTCGTCGAGGCAGAGCAGGACGGGCCCCCGGCCGGGGAGCAGCGCGGCGAGCGCGGCCGCGATCCCGCCCGGCCCCCGGGCGAGCCGCGCCGCCCGGCACGCCGCCGCCCCGGACGGGGCCAGCGCGGCGAACAGCGCCCGCGCCCCGCTCCACGGCACCTGCCGGCGCGGCGCGCCGACCGCGTGCGCCTCGCCCGGGAAGTCCAGGGCCGCCCGGGCCAACAGCCGGGACCGCCCCTCACCGGGACCGCCGGCCACGCACACCGGCCGGCCGGTGTGCGCGGCCGGGTCCGGCGACGGCGACAACAGCCGGGAGACGGCGGCGAGTTCGGCCTCCCGGCCGTACAGCGCGGGCGGCCCGCCGGGCTGTGCCCGGGCACAGGGCGTCAGGACCCCAGCGGGCAGCTGCCCCGGTACTCCTCGATCGTCAGACTCGGCCGCGGCAGCGGGCAGAGGAACTGCTCGTACCGGGTGTCGTCGTCGATGAACCGCTTCAGCCACGCGATGCTGTACTTCGCGATCGTCGTGTCCGAGGTGTTGGGCGTGAAGTGCGAGGCGCCGTTCAGCTCCAGGTACGCCTTGTCGAGCCCGGCGGGAAGGCTCTCGTAGAACGGCTCCGAGTGGGTGGCGACGGGCGCGATCGTGTCGCCGTCCGCGCCGATGACCAGGGTCGGGGTGCTGATCTCGGGCCAGGTCTTGTCCGTGTTCCAGCCGGTGAGCGGCACGGCGGCCTTCAGGCTCGGCCGGCTCTTCGCCGCCTCCAGCGTGCCGCCGCCGCCCATCGAGTGGCCCATCACGCCGAGCCGGGAGGCGTCCACCCGGTCCCGGACCGGGCTCTTCTGGGTGAGGTGGTCGAGCGCGGCGAGCAGCTGGCGGCCCCGGCTGTCCGGCTGGTCGAGCGTGGTCAGCGTGTCGATGACGAAGACGACGAAGCCCTGCGAGGCCAGCCGCGGCCCCAGCCAGGCCACCGAGGACTGGGTGGCGGTGAACCCGGGCGAGATCGCCACCGCGCCGAACGTCCCGTCGGCGGTGCTCGTCGGGTAGTAGATGGTGCCGCCGCCGAAACCGACGGCGGCGAGCGAGGAGACCGAGGTCTGCGCGACCGCGTACGGGCCGCGCGCCGCCTCGACGCTCGCCTCGGTGGGCGCGGGGCCGCGCTCGTACGGATTGCCGGTCGCGGCTCCCGCGCCCGGGGCGAGGAGGAGCGCGAGGCCGGCGGCGACGGCGGAGGCCGCGGCAAGGTATCGCTTCACGACGAAGTCGTCCTCTCGTGTCGTGGTGCGGCCGCCTCCGAGGGAAGGGGCGGCCGGTGCCGTGGGGGCCCCGCCACTGTGCGGGCGGCACGGAACGCCGTCATCGGCACAATCACCGGTCCCGCGCGCCCGGAGGCGGCTCCGCGCCGCCCGACGGGGCCCGGGAGGGGCCCGCCACCGGAACCGGGAGCCCTCTTGAACGCGGGCCCGGAGCCCCGGAGGCCGGGGCCCGGAGTCCGGTGCCTGGTGTCCGGAGCCCTCCTGACCGCGGGCCCGGCTCCGTGGGAGACTGCGGATCTCGCCGTTCTCCCGGTGACCGTCCCCGTCCCACCCCGACCGTCCGCCACCCCGGCCGGCAGGAGGTCCGATGACCGTACGTCCGCGGCCCGCCGCACCCCGGGACCCGTCCCGGGCGCTGCTCGTGCGGTACGGGGCCGAGGCGCCGGCCGGCGCGGTGCTCCTGCTGCACGGCGGACGGGCCGACGGCCTCGAAGCGCCGCCGCTCCTCAACCTCCCCGCCCTGCGGATGCGGCCCTTCGCCGAGGCGGTGCGGCGAGCGGCGGGCGGCCGGCCGGTCCTGATCGCCGAGGCCCGCTACCGGCACCGCGGCTGGAACGGCGAGCGCGCCGACGCCGCCCGGGACGCCGAGGCCGCGCTCGCCGGACTGCGGGCGCGCTTCGGGGAGGTCCCGGTCGTGCTGGTGGGCCACTCCATGGGCGGACGGGCCGCCCTCGCGGCCGCCGCGGACCCGGCCGTCCGGGGCGTGGTGGCCCTCGCGCCCTGGTGCCCGCCGGACGAGCCGGTCGCCCACCTCGCCGGCCGTCGCCTGCACCTCCTCCACGACGAGGCGGACCGGGTCACGGCGGCGCGCGACTCCTGGGCGTTCGTCCGCCGGGCCCGGGAGGCGGGCGCGGACGCGACCGGCGTCCCGATGCCGACCGGGGGCCACACCATGGTGCGCGGCGCCCGCCTCTGGCACCGGCGGGCCGCCGAACTCGCCCTGGAGACGCTGGTCCGGAAGCCGGCCTGACGGCTCCCGGACCCG
Source organism: Streptomyces sp. NPDC035033 (assembly GCF_040636735.1). Lineage (NCBI taxonomy): Bacteria > Bacillati > Actinomycetota > Actinomycetes > Kitasatosporales > Streptomycetaceae > Streptomyces > Streptomyces sp. NPDC035033. The sequence goes on from NZ_JBEZUZ010000032.1 coordinate 8,835, forward strand.
CCCCGTCCCCCTTCTCCCGGGCGCGGCGGCCGTGCCCGATTCGCGAAGGCGGGCACATCGGGACAGGATCGGGCGGAGAGGGGCGTACGACGACGCCCCCGCGCGGTCGCGGGGCCGGTCCCGCCGGCCGCGGCGCGCGCGAGGAGGCGAGCGGTGGCGGAACTCATCGTGATCGGGTACGAGGACCGTGCCGTGGCCGAGGAAGCCCTCGGCACGGTGCAGGAGCTGCAGCGCGACCACGTCGTGGGCCTCAACGGCCTGGCGGTCGTCTCCGTGGACGCCGAGGGACGCACCCACGTCGACACCTCGAACCGGGTCGTCGGCGCCACCGCCGCGACGGGTGCCCTCTGGGGCACCATCTTCGGCATCCTCTTCCTCGCCCCGGCGGTCGGCGCGCTCACCGGCGCCGCGCTCGGCGGACTCGTCGGCCGGCTCGGCAAGTCGGGCGTCGACGACCGGTTCCGGCAGCAGGTCGGCGACCTGCTGCGGCCCGGGACGGCGGCCCTGGTGATCATGGCCGCCAAGCTCACCGAGGACAAGTTCACGGCGGCGATGCAGCGCCACGGCGGCACCGTCCTGAAGACGTCCCTCAGCGACGAGGACGAGAAGGACCTGGCGGAGCAGCTCGCGGGACCCGCGTGACGGAGCGCCGGAGCCCGGCCGGACGGCTCGCGCCGGGCGCCCGCGCCGCCGTGTCTCCGCCCGGGCCCGCCGCTGTATACGCTGCTCGCGTGGTCGGTCGACAGGACGAGCGGGAGGCGCGGGACGTGCGGGAAGAGCGGGGCGACGCGGCGGGGACGACGGACGGCGGAGGGCCGGACGCCGGAGACGTCGGGCTCCACCGGTTCGCCGTCGCGCTGCGCCGCACCTTCGGCGAGGTCAACCGCGTCGCCCACGTCTTCGCCGCCGACCAGCGGCTGCACCCCACGGACGTCCAGGCGCTGTCGTTCGTCCTCGACCACGACGGGCCCGTCACCCCCGGCCTGCTCCGCACCCACCTGGGCCTGACCTCCGGCGCCGTCACCGCCTGCCTCGACCGGCTGGAGAAGGCCGGGCACATCCGGCGCACCCGCGAGAGCTCCGACCGGCGGGTGGTGCGCGTCGAGTACGCCGACGGCGCCAGGGCCGTCGCCCGCGACCACTTCCGGCCGCTGGCCGAGGCCACCGAGAAGGCCCGCGCCCGCTTCGACGACGGCGAACTCGGCACCGTCCTCCGCTTCCTGGAAGCCCTCAACGCCGAACTGGCCGAACTCCGCGTCCCCCGCCGCTGACCCGCCCCGGTGCGCGGGCCCCGGCGCGCGTCCGGCCGTCAGCCGGCGCCGTCCGCGCGGAAGGCCAGGATCGCCGTGTCGTCGCGGTGGTCCGAGAGGCCCTGCAGGAGGCGCAGGAGGTCGGGGAGGGAGCGGCGGCGACAGAGGGAGGCCTCGGCGGCCAGGCGGCGCTGGCCCTCGTCGATGGGGGCGGAGGGCGTCTCGATCAGGCCGTCGGTGTACAGGAGGAGGGTGTCGCCGGGGCGGAGGACGTGGACGCGGGTCGTGCGGGGGAGGTCCGGGGCCGCGCACAGGGGCGGGTCCGCCGCGCCGGACAGGTAGTGGGCGTCGCCGCGGGCCGGGACGACCAGGGGCGGCGGGTGGCCCGCGCTCGACCAGGCCAGCAGCCACGTGCCGTCCGCGCGGCGGCGGAGGGCCGTGTGCAGGGCGGTGGCCAGCGGGGCCGTGCCCAGGCCCGCGGCGACCTGGTCGAGGCGGGCGAGCACCGAGTCCGGCGTGGCCTCCGGCCCGCCCGCGTACGCCAGCGCCCGCAGCATGCTGCGCATCTGTCCCATCGCCGTGGCCGCCGTCAGGTCGTGTCCCGCCACGTCCCCGATGTCGAGGACCAGCGTGCCGTCCGGCAGCGTGAAGGCGTCGTACCAGTCCCCGCCGATCTCCTCGCTGGAGCTGGCCGGCTGGTAGCGCGCGGCCAGCGTCCCGCCCGGCACCGGCGGCGGCTCCGTGAGGTGCGCCCGCTGGAGGCCCAGCGCGGTGCGCCGGGCCCGCTGGAGGTCGAGGACCATGCGGATCGGGCCCTGGGCGTGGAGCAGCACCTCCCGCAGGAGCTCGGTCTCGGCCGGGCCGGGGACGGGGGTGTCGCCGTTGCTGCTGGTGGCGGCGTACCCGAGCACGAGGTCGTCGACGATCAGCGGGATGAGGGTGAGGCTGGTGGCCCCCGAGGCGGTCAGCCAGCGTTCGCTGACCGTCGGGATCAGACCGGGCGGCACGGGGGCGCCGGGCAGCAGCCGGAAGGTGACCGGCGTCCGCCGGTCCAGCACCTTGCGGACGGCCGGGGTCACCGCCACCCGCTGGCCGCGCAGCGCGGGCGGGGCGGGCAGCCCCGGCCGGGTCGCCGACGCGATCCGGCGGGCCGTCACCCCGGCGTGGTCCGGCAGCGGCCACTCGTCGTGCGAGAGCAGCAGGATCAGGCAGGCGTCGGTGAGCTCCGGCACCACCACCTTCACCACCTCGGCGAACGCCTCGTGCAGGCTCGCCCCGGACACCGCGGCGACCTGCGCGAGGAGCCGCTCGCGCAGCCGCGTGCCCCAGGCGTCCTCGACGTCGGCGGTGGCCGCCACCCACTCGGTGATCCGCCCGTCCCGCAGGACCGGCACGGAGCGGGTGGACAGGTGCCGGTACGAGCCGTCCGCCGCCCGCACCCGGAACGTCGCCTCGAAGACCCCGGACCGCTCGCCGCCGCCCGCGGCCCGCCGCCACGCCTCGCTCAGCCGCTCCCGGTCCCGCGGATGGATGTGCGCGTACCAGCCCTCGTCCGCGCGCGGGTGCCAGGGCGACCCCGTGAGCCGCTCCCAGCCGGGGACGATCTCCTCCATGGAGCCGTCGGCCCCCATGACCCACACCATGTGCGAGACCGCCGAGACCAGCGCCTCGTACCGCTGGAGCGCCTGGGTCTCGGTGGTGGTGTCCATCGCCAGGACGAGGATCCCGGGCCCCTCGGCGGTGGTGACCGGGCTGCACGAGTACACGAAGTGCCGGGCCTGCCCGGGGGCGCCGGGGTCGGTCCGGCGTTCGCCGACGACCTGCCGGGCCCGCCCCGTGACCCGTACGGAGTCGAGCACGCCCAGGAAGCGGTGGCCGTCCGGGTCCGGGAAGGCGAGCCGCGCCGGCAGCCCGATCGGGCGGGCGCCGAACAGCCGGGTGAACGCCGAGTTGGTGTAGAGCAGCCGGTCCTCGGGCCCCGCCAGCACCGCGACGGCGGCGACGGTCCCGTCGAACATCGACGGATCGAAGGCCGGCCCGGACCCGGGGCCGTCCTGCCGGGCCCCGCCCCCGGCTCCGGCGGCGTCCGCGCCGGGCCCGTTCCCGGCCGTCCCCGGGGCCGGCCCGCTCCCCGGCGTGCCGGGGCCGTGCCGGTCCGGTCCGTCCCCGCTCTCACCGCCCTTCACGCTCTCATCATCGCGGCGGGAGCCGATTCCGGCCCGCCGTCGTGCCCCGGACGGCGGTGCCGGGGCGTGGTTGACGCGCGTCGACCCGACGGTCCAGGCTTCCTCCCGACAGGCGCTCTCTGACAGATGCATGACAGCGCATGACGCGACCCGTCATGCCTGTCGCACGGACCCGTTGAGGTGGAGGCCCGACCGATGCTCCCGCACCCCCGCGCCGCCGTTTCCCCCGTCTCCAGACTCCTGCTCGCCCTCGTCCTGCTCGTCGCCGGCCTCGCCGGGGTCGTGGCCGGAGCGGGCCCCGCCCGCGCCGACGGCTGCTACACCTGGTCGCGCACGCTCTCCCAGGGCGCGACCGGGGGCGACGTGACCCAGCTCCAGATCCGCGTCGCCGGCTACCCCGGCTACGGCGCCGTCCTCGCCGTCGACGGCTCCTACGGCCCGGCCACCACCGCCGCCGTGAAGCGCTTCCAGTCCGCCTACGGCCTCGCCGCCGACGGCGTCGCCGGACCCGCGACCTTCGCCAAGCTGTACGAGCTCCAGGACGACGACTGCACCCCCGTCCACTTCACCTACGCCGAGCTCAACGACTGCAACACCACCTGGGCCGGCGGGGCCGTCAGCGCCACCACCGCCAAGGCCAACGCCCTGCGCACCATGTGGAAGCTGGAGGCCCTCCGGCACGCCCTCGGCGACGAGCCCATCCGGGTGACCAGCGGTTTCCGCAGCACCGCCTGCAACGACGCGGTCGGCGGCGCCTCCTCCAGCCGCCACCTGTACGGTGACGCGGCCGACCTCGGCGCCGGCCCGCACTCCCTGTGCCGGCTGGCCCAGCAGGCCCGTTACCACGGCTTCAACGGCATCCTCGGCCCGGGCTACCCCGGCCACTCCGACCACACCCACGTGGACCACCGCCCGACCCGCTACTGGTCCGCCTCCTCCTGCGGCATCTGATCCCGCCCGCGGCTCCGGCCGCCCGCGCCCCTCGGGGCCCGGGCGGCCGGAGCCGTCGCGGGCGTCAGGAGATGACGCCCACGTGGGCCAAGGCCTGCTTGAGGAGGACGCCGTGCCCGCCGGGCATCTCGCTCTGGACGGCGGGGGAGGCCGCCTCCTGCGGGCTGAACCAGACCAGGTCGAGGGCGTCCTGGCGGGGACGGCAGTCGCCGCTCACCGGGACGACGTAGGCGAGGGACACCGCGTGCTGGCGGGGGTCGTGGAACGGGGTGATGCCCGCGGTCGGGAAGTACTCGGCGACCGTGAAGGGCTGGAGGGAGGCGGGCACGCGCGGCAGCGCCACCGGTCCGAGGTCCTTCTCCAGGTGCCGCAGCAGGGCGTCCCGGACGCGTTCGTGGTGCATCACGCGTCCGGAGACGAGGGTGCGGTTGATCGTTCCGTCGGCGCCGATGCGGAGCAGCAGTCCGATGCTCGTGACTTCGCCGCTGTCGTCCACCCGTACGGGAACCGCGTCGACGTACAGGATCGGCATCCGGGCGCGGGCCGTGTCCAGCTCGTCCGAGGTCATCCAGCCGGGCGTGGTCTCAGTCATGTCAGACATCGCCTGATCATACTTTCCGCCACGGCCGCGCGGCCGCGATTCCCGCATCCGCCGATCGGGTGGGCTCCCGCCCGGCACCGCCGGCCCCGGACGCACCGCCGGCCCCGCCCCTTTCCGGGGCGGGGCCGGCGTCCGTCCTACTTCACCGATCCGGCCATCACCCCCCGCACGAAGTGCTTCTGGAAGGCGAAGAACACCACCAGCGGCACGGCCAGCGAGAGGAACGCCCCCGGTGCGAGGACCCCGATGTTGCTGCCGAACTGCCGCATCTGCGACTGCAGCGCCACCGTCAGCGGCTGGGACTCCCCGTCGGCGAAGAGCAGCGCCACCAGCATGTCGTTCCACACCCACAGGAACTGGAAGATCGCCAGGCTCGCGAGCGCCGGCCGTCCCAGCGGCAGCACCAGCCGGTGGAAGATCCGCCACTCGCCGCCGCCGTCGAGCCGGGCCGCCTCCAGCATCTCCCGCGGGATCTCCGCGAAGAAGTTCCGCAGCAGGAAGACGCCGAACGGCAGACCGTACGCCACGTGGAAGAGGACGACACCGGCCACCGTCCCGAACAGCCCCACCGCCCCGAAGAGTTTGGCCACCGGCAGCAGGCCGATCTGCACCGGCACCACCAACAGGCCGACCACCACCAGGAACAGCGCGTCCCGGCCGGGGAACTCCAGCCAGGCGAAGGCGTATCCGGCGAGCGCCGCCACCCCCACGACGAGGACGGTGGTGGGCACCGAGATCAGGACGGTGTTCCAGAACGCCTGGACGAGCCCCGAATCCTCCAGGAGCGCCCGGTAGTTGTCGAAGGACAGCTGCGCGGGGTCGGTGAACGCCGTCCACCAGCCCTCCGTCGCGTTGTCCCGCTCGGAGCGCAGCGAGGAGAGCAGCAGCCCGGCCAGCGGGGTGATCCAGACCAGGGTGACCAGGAGCAGCAGCGTCTGCACCGCCGTGCTCCCCAGCCACCGGCCCGCTCCGGCACGTCCGTTCACGATCCGCCCCCCTTCCGGAAGCGCCGGATGTTGAAGACCATCGCCGGGACGACGAGCAGGAGCAGCAGCACCGCCAGGGCGCTGCCGAGGCCCTGGTCGTTTCCGCCGCCGAAGGAGACCAGCCACATGCGGGTGGCCAGCACGTTCGCCTCCTCCTGCACCGGTCCCGGAGCGATGACGTAGACGAGGTCGAAGACCTTCATCACGTTGATGACCAGCGTCACGAAGACGACCGTGAGAACGGGCGCCAGCAGGGGCACGGTGATCCTGCGGAAGATCTGCCGCTCGTTCGCGCCGTCCACCCGGGCCGCCTCCAGCACGTCCCGGGGGAGGGCGGCGAGCCCCGCCCCGATCAGCACCATGGAGAAGCCGGTCCACACCCACAGGTAGGCGCCGATGATCGCCGGGGTGACCAGGGCCGGCCCGAGCCAGTCGACCCCGCCGTACCCGGCGGCGAAGTTGGCGGCCGGCACCCGCAGCCGGTACGTCCCCTCGCCGAGCCCGTCGAACCGGAAGGTGCCGTCGGCGGCCGTGCGGGCCGACGCGACCGCCTTCCCGTCCCGGACGGCTTCGACCGTCATCCCTGGCAGCCCCTTCTCCCGGGCGTCCACGACCCCGGTCCGGCCGCCCGTCCCGGGCGTGAAGTCCAGGTAGACCGTCCCGGCCAGGCCGTCCGGCGCCGCGGCGGGGGCCCGCGCGGCCTCCGCCCGCCCCGGTACGGCTCCGGGCGCGACGCCCACGAAGGGCAGGACGGCGACGGAGCCGGGCCGGAGCTCGCCGCTGGTGTACCCGCGGGCCGGGTCCCCGGCGAGGGCCCGGCCCTCCCGGGCGCGGGCGGTCGGGTACGGCGACGGTTCGTCGAAGGCGTCGTGGACGCCGACCACCACCGCGTTGAGGACGCCCCGGTCGGGATCCTGCTCGTACGCCAGCCGGAAGACGATGCCCGCGGCGAGGAACGACACGGCCATCGGCAGGAACAGCACCAGCTTGAACGCGGTCGCCCACCGGACCCGCTCGGTGAGCACGGCCAGGACCAGGCCGAGCCCGGTGAGCAGGGCGGGGGCGACCACCACCCAGATCGCGCTGTTGCGGAGCGCCTTGAGGGTGGCGGGGTCCCGGACCATCTCCCCGTAGTTGTCCGTGCCGACGAACCGGTCGCCGGTCGCGTCGAAGAGGCTGCGGACGACGGAGAAGACGACCGGGTAGGCCACGAGCGCGCCGAGGAGCAGGAGGGCGGGGAGGGCGAAGGCGGCGCCGAGGAGCCGCCTCCTGCGCAGGGCGCGGCGCCGCGGGTCCGCCGCGGCGCGCGCCTTCGTCTGCCGGTCCATGGCGGCCCGGCCTCAGTTCCCGTACGCCTTGGCCGCCGCGGCCTCCAGGGCGGCCGCGGTCCGCGCCGGGTCCGACGGGTCGCGCAGGAAGTCCTGGAGCAGCTTCCACTCGCCGGCGCCCTTGGTGCCGCCGAAGGCGGCGGGCGCCTGGTCGGACATGTCGAAGCGGACCGAGTCGCCCGCGGCGACGAGCGAGGCGGCGGTGGCGCGCGCGGTGTCGTCCGCGTACGCCTCGGGCTTCACGTCCTTGTTGGGGGAGAGGAAGCCCCCGGCCCCGGCCCACACCTCGGCCGCCTCCGGGGTGGCGAGGAACTCCAGGAACCGCATGCCGGCGTCGGCGTTCTTCGCGTCCTTGAGGACGACGGCCGCGTCGCCGCCGCTGACCACGGGCGCCTTCCCGGCGCCGACCGGCGGGAACGGGAAGAACTTCGCGTCCTCGCCGGGCTTCTTGCCGTACTCGTCCTTGGCGACGCCGCCGACGAAGTCGCCCTCGTACACCAGGGCGGCCTCGGGCGAGGGGCCGAAGACCTTCTCCACGGAGCCGGGGAAGTCGGTCCGCAGCGCCTCGGCGGCGCCGCCCGCCACGAGCCGCTCGTCCTCGAACACCTCGGCGAGGGTGGTGAGCGCGCTGACGACGCTGGGGTCGGTCCACTTCAGCTCGTGGCGGGCCAGCGCGTCGTACTTCTCGGGGCCGGCCTGCGACAGGTAGACGTTCTCGAACCAGTCGGTGAGGGTCCAGCCGTCCTCGCCGGCGACGGCGAACGCGGGCAGGCCGGAGTCGGCGAGCGTCCGGCCCGCCGCGAGGAGCTCGTCCCAGCTCTTCGGCTCGCCGACGCCGGCCTGCTCCAGGGCGCCGGGGGCGTACCAGACGGTCGACTTGTGGGCGGCCTTGAAGTAGAGGCCGTAGTAGGTGCCGTCCACCGTGCCGTAGTCCTTCCAGACCGGCGCCAGGTTCCCGCCGGCGGTGGTGGCGGTCTTCTCGGAGAGCGGCTTCAGCCAGCCCGCCTTCGCGAACTGCTGGAGGACTCCGACCTGCGGGACGAGCACCACGTCGGGGGCGTTGCCGCCCTCGATCTTGCTGCCGACGAAGGTGGAGACGTTGTCGCCGGAGGGGACGAAGACGGTCTTGGCACCGGTCTTCGCGCTGAACGCGTCGAGGACCTTCTTGAAGTTCTTCTGCTCGCCGCCGGTCCACACGCCGGCCACCGTGACGGTCGTGCCGCTCAGTTCGCCGCCGGACGCCGCGCCGTCGCCGCCGCCCCCGCAGGCGGTGGCGGTCAGCGCGAGGGTGAGCGCGGCGGAGAGCGCGCCGGTGGTGCGGAGGGTCGTGAGGGAGGGTCGTCGCATGGTCGTCCTTCCTACGCATCGATGCTTTCATGTTAAGTAGTAATGACGAAAGCATGTCAACGGTGCCGACCCAACGAGCATGAATAACGGCACAGTTGGGGAGACGGTAGAGGGGAAAGAGAATCCCCCTACCTAACGGGTAAGCAGAGGGAGGGGAGGTAGGGGCGAGGTGTCGGGAACCGGCGGGGCCCGTCCCGTCCCGCCCGCCGTGCGGGATCGCCGCCGGCACGCCCCTCCGCACGGCCCGTCCCCGACTCGTGGGTTCCTCCCGTACGCGGCCCCGGCGCGGCGGTCCATCGTGGCAGACGCACGCCGGCCCGCATCGGCGATACTGGTCCGGCGGACCCGGCGACCACCGGCCCCCGGCCCGCCACCACCGGGCCGGGAACGGCGAACGACACAGAAGGGGGAGCGCGTGCGGCAGCAGCTGCTGGCACTCCTCACCCGGGGCCCCGCCCACGGCTACGAGCTCAAGCAGGACCTTGAGCAACTCCTCGGCTCCGCCTACCCCCAGCCCAACGTCGGCCAGGTCTACGTGACCCTCGGCCGGCTGGAGAAGAGCGGACTCATCGAGGGCGAGGACGTCGAGCAGACGGGCCGCCCCAACAAGCGGATCTACCGCCTGACCGACGCCGGACGGGAGGCCGTCGCCGCGTGGTTCGAGGACGCCGCCGACGAACCGCGGGTGCGCGACGGGTTCTTCATGAAACTCGCCCTCGCCCCCCTCTCGGGCCTCGCCGATCCCATCGCCCTCATCAACCGGCAACGACGGCAGCACCTCAACACCATGCGCGGCCTCTCCCGGCTCGCCGCCGCCGAGGACCGCGACAACAAGATCGCCCGACTCCTCATCGAGGGCGCCATGCTGCACCTCCAGGCCGACCTCGACTGGCTGGAGCGCTGCCAGGAGGAACTCGAATGAGCGACGGTTCCGGCGCCCCGCCGGGGACGAGCGTGCGCGCCGAGGCCCTGACCGAGACCCACCGCGGCGACCGCGCCCCCGTCCGCACCGCCCGCCGCCTCGTCGACCCGGCCGGCGAGGCGCCGTGGCCCGCCCGCGCCGAAACCGGATGCCGGACCGGCCCGCGGGCTGTTCTACTGCTCCGATGACCGAGACACCGACCGCCGTACGGGACTCGCTGCACGGGCTCGCCTTCGGTGACGCCTTCGGCGACCGCTGGTTCGGCATCCTCCGCAGGGACGGCGACGCGCCCCTGGCGGCCCGGACGCCGCCGGCGGAGCGGCCGTGGCGCTGGAGCGACGACACCGCCCAGGCGCTCGTCCTCGTACGGGAACTCGCCGAGGGCGGCGGCACCGTCGACCAGGACCGCCTCGCCCGGCGCCTCGCGGACGCCTACGCCGACGACACCCACCGCGGCTACGGCGCCTCCATGCACGACGTGCTGCGCCGGATCGGCGCGGGCGAGCCGTGGCGGGAGGTCGTCGCCGGACAGTTCGGCGGGCAGGGCTCCTGGGGCAACGGCGCGGCCATGCGGGTCGCCCCGCTCGGCGCCTGGCACGCGGCCGACCTCGACGCGGCCGCCGAGCAGGCCGCCCGCCAGGCCGTCGTCTCGCACCACCACCCGGAGGCGGTCGCCGGGGCGGTGGCCGTCGCCCTCGCCGCCGCCCTCGCGACCCGCGGCAGGGGCGGACCCGCCCCGGCGCGCCCGGACTTCCTCCGGGCCGTCGCCGGGCGCCTCCCGGAGAGCGACGTCCGCTCCGGCCTGAGGATCGCCGCCCGGATGCCCGCGCACACCTCGGTCCGGCACGCCGCCGAGGTCCTGGGCTCCGGCTACCGGATGTCCGGCCCCGACACCGTCCCCTACGCCCTGTGGTGCGCGGCGACCCACCTCGACGACCTGCACGAGGGCCTGTGGACCACGGTCGCGGGCCGCGGCGACATCGACACCACCTGCGCCATCGCCGGCGGCGTGATCGCCGCCCGCACGGGCGTCACCGCCCTTCCCGCGCCCTGGCACGCGGCCCTCGAACCCCTGCCCCCGCACCCGGAGCCGGGCCCGACACCCCCCTCGGTCCCGGGATGACCGAGCGGGCGCTCGGCTCCCTCGGCTCCCTCGCCTCCCGGCCCGCGGCCGCCGCGCGCGGGACCTCCGCCTGACCGGCGCCGGACCAAGATCGATAGTATTGTCCGCAATGTACGCCATTGTGTGATGACCGGAGGCCGTCATGAAGCACCTGAAGTACGAGCGGAAGCGTTCGCTCTCCCGGGCGGAGGCAGCCGACCAGCTGTCGGCCCTCGCCGACGCGCTCAGGGCGGGCGGCGAGGCCGAACTCCACATGGGCGGGGGCGTCCTGAACCTCCGGATCCCCGAGGAACTCCGCGGCGAGATCGAGCTGTCCGTCGAGGACGGCGAGGTCGAGGTGGAGGTGGAGCTCAAGTGGCCCATCGCCGACGACCGGAAGCCCCGCGCGAAGGGCGGGGCGGCGGCGGAGAAGCCGGCCTCCAGGAAGTCCCCCAAGAAGCCCGTGGTGGAGAAGGCGCCCGCGAAGAAGGGGTCCGAGAAGGCGCCCGAGAAGAAGGCCCAGGCGAAGAAGACTCCGGCGAAGAAGACTCCGGCGAAGAAGACTCCGGAGAAGAAGGCGTCCGCCGAGAAGACCGCCGCCGAGAACTCCACGGCGAAGAAGGCCGCGGTGAAGAAGCCCGTGGCGAAGAAGGCCGTCGCCAAGAAGGCCGCGGGCAAGAAGGCGTCCGCGAAGTAGGACCCCGTCGAGCGGTTCCGGCGGCTCGACGGGGGCCGGGCGGCGGTCGCGTCAGCAGCTGACGGTGCCCCTGCGCAGGGCGTGGCCGCCGGTGTTGGAGTCGTCGGACCAGTGGACGGGCTTGACGCCGGCCACGCACTCGTCGGCGCCCGCGAGGGCGAAGCCCTCGTTGTTGAGGTCGGGCATGCCGGCGGGGCGGGCGTAGGCGGCGGTGACGGCGAAGGCGCCGGAGGCGTCCACCTTCAGCGTCCGGTGCTGCCCGCCGCAGGTGTTGTCGCACACGGCCCAGAGCCGGGACGCCCCGGGCTCCCACTGGACCTCCATGACGCCGGTCATCCCGGTGCCCGCCGAGGTGACGCGGGTGAAGGCCCCGGAGTCCTGGAGGACGTACCCGTGGACCGTCCCCGTCCCCTCCACGGCGACGAAGAAGACGCCTCCGCCGTGCGGCCCGTAGCCCGCCGGGTCGTAGGGGGCGCCGGTCGAGGCGTCCGTGAGGCCGGCGCCGGTGAGCGCGGCGTCGGGGATCCAGGTGATCCCCTCGAAGCCGAGGTTGGAGCCGGTCGCCGGCAGGTCCGCGGTGAGGTTCCACTCGCGGGCGGCGGTCAGCGCGGAGCCCGTACCGGAGACGTCGTAGCGCAGCACGGACAGGCGGCTGGTGCCGGACGCGTCGCCGTTCCGCTCGCCGGCGACGAACACCCCGCCCGCGGCGCCCGCTCCGGTGACCGTCACGCCCTCGCCGTCGGGGGTGCCCGAACCGCCGGGGTAGCGCAGGGCCTTGCCCGAGGCCCAGCCGCCGCCCGTGTCGGGGGTCCATCCGCCGGCGCCGTCCCGGACCAGCCGCCACAGCTTCCCGCTGTTCTGCGCGGCCCACAGCACGTTCCCCTCCTGATGGAGGCCGCTCAGGTCGCCGCCGAACGCGTTCGCCGCGTCCGCCGTGGCCACCGCGCTCCCGCCGGGCCAGGCCGCCGGCGTCGTGCCGCCGCCGGTCCCGCCGCAGGCGTTGGCCGCGCCGAGCGTGACGGCCGCCGCCCGGAACGCCCCGGTGCCGTCGGGGCAGCGGGACCAGGAGGGTGAGGAGTGGCCGCTCCAGGAGTGGCCGTCCACGAGGGTGCTGCCGTCGGGCAGGTACAGCCGGGCCTTGTCGCTGGAGCCGAGCCCGAACCTCCCGTGCACGTCGAAGGCGCGGAACCCGCCCGGGGCCAGGACGGTGCCGGAGGCGATCGTGTACTTCGAGCCGTTGTCGTCGTCCTTGAGGATCCAGCCGGAGACGTCGACCGCCGAGGCGCCCTTGTTGTACAGCTCGATCGAGTCCTCGACGGACCCGGTCGTGACGACCTCGTTGACGCGGACGTCGTCGGCGGGCGCGGCCTGCGCCGGCGCGGCGGTCGTCATGCCGAGGGCGAGGGCCGGGACGACGGCGAGGGCGAGGGCGAGGTCGCGGCGCCGGCGGCGTACGCGCGAAACGGTCACGGAAGTCCGTCCTGGGGGTCGAAGGGCCAGAGCGGCACGACGGTCCCGGTCCCGCCCGAACACCGGGCCTCCGCCCCGGGTTCCCTCCGTGAACACCGGCCGAAGCCTCTCCCCGCCCGGACGCCGCAGAAGCTCTTCACTTGTATACCAAAACTTGCTGCATCGGAGGCTACCTCAACCCCTGGTTGCGGTACCGGAGCCTAACTCCCTGTTTCGAGGCGCTCTGTCGACCGGTACCCCTTGTTCCGCATCCTGTACTTGGTATACAAAACGGGGACCCGTGGTCGCCCTGCCCCGAGGAGTAGCCCCATGCGCGTCGACGCCACCCGGCCGGTCCCCTCCGGCCTGGCCCGCCGCGGCCTCCTCGCCGGAGCCGCCGTGCTCGCGGACCTGTCGCTCCTCAGGGCCCCGGCCCGCGTGGTCCGCGCGGGCATCCCGCTCTGACCCCGGCCTCCCCGCGTCCCCCCCCACACACACAGCCCCCGCCCCCCTTTCCTTCCAAGGAGTTCCCATGCAGCAGTCCTCGGCTCCCACCGGCGCGCTGTCGCGCCGCTCGATGCTGGCCGGTGCGGCGGCGCTCGCGGGCACGACGGCGGCCGCGGCCGTCACCGCGTCCTCCGCCTTCGCCGCCACGCCGGCGGCCGCGCCCGGGGCCGCGGGCCCGGCGGACCGCGGCTCCCGCCCCGTCGTCTTCCGCGACGTCCGCCCGTTCGGCGGGGCGGCCACGGACCTGGTGGTCGTCGACGGCAGGATCACCGACGGCCCGGCGCCCCGGGGCGCGAAGGTCGTGGCCGGCGGCGGCCGGATAGCGCTCCCGTCCCTGGTGGACGCCCACATCCACCCCGACAAGACGACGTGGGGCGGCGACTGGGTGTCCCGGCGCCCGGCCAGGACGATCGCCGACTACGTCGAGCAGGACGTGGAGCTCTTCCGGGCCCAGACCCGCTCGGTGGCGGAGCGCGCGTACGGCCTGATGAGCCACGCCGTCAGCCGCGGCACGCGGGGCATGCGCGCCCACGCCGACGTGGCCCCCGCGTACGGCCTGGCCGGGGTCGAGGGCCTGGTCGAGGCCCGCCGGCGCCTCGCCCACGCGCTCGACGTGCAGATCGTCGCCTTTCCGCAGCACGGGGTGATCCGGACGCCCGGCACCGCCCGCCTCCTGGAGGAGGGCGCCCGCCGCGGCATCGTCGACATGATCGGCGGCATCGACCCCATCGGCTTCGACCACGCCCTCGACGAGCACCTCGACACCGTCTTCGGCATCGCGGACCGGCACGGCGTCGGCGTCGACATCCACCTGCACGACGGGGGAGAGGAGGGCGTCAGCGCCCTCCGCGGCATCATCGACCGCACCCGTGCCCTGTCCCTCGCCGGCAAGGTGACGGTCAGTCACGTCTTCTGCCTGCCGGGCCTGTCCGACCGGGAGCTCGGCGCCCTCGCGGCCGACCTCGCCGACCAGGACATCGCCCTCACCACCGTGGCCCCCTCCCGGGACCTCGTCCTCCCGATCGCCCGGCTGCGCGAGCACGGCGTCCGCGTCGGCCTCGGCTCCGACGGCGTGCGCGACTCCTGGAGCCCCTTCGGCAACGCCGACATGCTGCACCGCGCCCACATCCTCGGCTGGGTGACCGACGTGCGCCTCGACGAGGAACTGGCCGACTGCTACCGCGCGGCCGCCCACGGCGGCGCCGACGTGATGGGCCTCCCGCACGCCGACCTCGCCCCCGGCGCCCCCGCCGACTTCGTCCTGGTGCGGGGCCAGGGGCTGCCCCAGGTCGTCGTCGACATGCCGCAGCGCGACCTGGTCGTCCACGGCGGCGTGGTCGTGGCCCGGGACGGCGAGTTCCTGGCCTGACGGACGCGCCGGCGCCGCGGGCCGCCGGTCCCGCTCCCGTCACCGCCCGTGCCCCGTCCTCCCGGACGGGGCACGGGCGGTGACGTACCGTCAGCAGCCGCCGCAGTTGTAGAAGGTGACGTCCCAGTGGTTGCCCTCGTCGGCGTAGACGTTGCCGGCGCCGGAGCGCCACTGCGGGGCGCCGTCGCCGCGCACGCCGATGTAGGTGAAGGTGTTCTTGATGTAGTTGCCGAGGCACGTGTACTTGCTGAAGTCCAGCTTGTAGCCGTTCCAGTGCGAGTAGGTGCCGCTCGCGTGGCCGGTCTCGGTGCCGCCGGTGATGTTCAGCGCGCAGCCGCTGGCGCTCTTGAGGGTCTGGGCGCCCTGGGCGGTGGCGAGGTTGAGCTGTTCGAAGGACGTGCACGTGGAGTTGTACCGGTCCGAACAGCCGCCGGAGGAGGACCAGGTGATGCCGGAGCTGCGGAACATGGACGTCGCCGTGGAGTGGCTGATCTTGGTGACGGCGTGGGCGTCGGCGGCGGTCGTGAGGGCGCCGAAGCCGGGGGCGAACAGGGCGCCGAGCACGAGGGCCACGGCCGTGAGGACGGAGCGGAGCTTCACGTAGTTCCTCCTGGAGTGCGGTGAGGGACCGGTGCGGGCGGGCGGCGGGCAGGGAACGTCTCTACGCGCGTCACGCACCGGCCGGCGATCGTCGCCGAGGACGGAGTGACTGGAGCGTCACTCTTGTACCAGGGAGGGCGCCCCGCCGGATAGACGGCCGGAACGGTCCGTTCGGCCGGGTCGGCGACCGGGGGAGGACCTCCTTCCGCGCGAGGTCGCGATCCGGCCAGTGTGCGGAGCCCCGTAAATTCGGACCACTGCCCCGTACCGCCCGCGCCGGAGCCGGTCCGCCGTCCGCCGGGCCGGTGCGCGGCGGCGCCGGGAGGCCGTGGCGCGGGGGAGCGGAGCCCCGGCCTCTGAGCTGCAAGATGTCTCGGTAATTTTCTGACACGGCTTCACGGGGCGTGCGGGTGAGGGGGCTTGTCGGCGCGGGGTGCCCGCGGTGAAGGGTGGACGCGCGTAGAGCGGCCGAAAGTGCGCCTTGCAGCGTTCCCGGGCGGAGTCGAGGATTCCCCCAGCGATTGTCAGGTTCATGGCGGCACTTGCCGTCGATCGCGCTCCACACCGAGCCGCCCACCCAGCGGCCCGCCCCCCATTGGAGGACTCGATGAACCGTTCGTCCCGCAGCGGCGGCCTCACCAAGGGCACCCGCCTGCTCGCCGTCCTCGGCGCCCTCGTGGCCGCTTCCGCCCTGGCCGCGCCCGCCTCCTCGGCACAGCCCGACCCCGCGCGCGCCACCGCCACCGCACTGGCCGCCGCCGGCGACGCCGTACTCCGGGCCGACGTCGCCGGCACCGCCTGGTACACCGACCAGGCCACCGGCAAGGTGGTCGTCACCGTCGACTCGACCGTCTCGCAGGCCGGGATCGCCTCCCTCCGCAAGGCCGCCGGCGACAACGCCGACAAGCTGCGGATCGAGCGGACCCCCGGCAAGATCAACAAGCTCATCGCGGGCGGCCAGGCCATCTACTCCGGCGGCGGCCGCTGCTCCCTCGGCTTCAACGTCCGCAGCGGCTCCACCTACTACGCCCTGACGGCCGGTCACTGCACCGACTCCGGGAGCACCTGGTACACCAACTCCGCCAACACCGCCCTGCTGGGCAGCCGCGCCGGCTCCAGCTTCCCCACCAACGACTACGGCATCATCCGCCACTCCAACGCCTCCGCCGCCGACGGCCGCGTCTACCTCTACAACGGCAGCTACCGGGACATCACCGGCGCCGGCAACGCCTACGTCGGCCAGTCCGTCCAGCGCAGCGGCAGCACCACCGGCCTGCGCGGCGGCACCGTCACCGGCCTCAACGCCACCGTCAACTACGGCAACGGCGACATCGTCTACGGTCTGATCCAGACCAACGTCTGCGCCGAGCCCGGCGACAGCGGCGGCGCGATGTTCTCCGGCTCCACCGCCCTGGGGCTCACCTCCGGCGGCAGCGGCAACTGCTCCTCCGGCGGCACCACGTTCTTCCAGCCCGTGACGGAGGCCCTCAACGCCTACGGCGTCAGCGTCTTCTGACCCGGCCCCACCCCGCCCGTCCTCCCCGCCGGCCGTTCGTCGGCGGGGAGGACGGCACGGACGGCATGGACGGGAGGCGCCGGGGTACGCGCAGCACATCCAACCCCCAAGGGAGGGAACGACCATGGGCCTTGGACTGTGCATCATCCTGATCGCGGTCGGAGCCATCCTCACCTTCGCGGCCGACTGGGAGGTCGACACGGTCGACCTCGACCTGGTCGGTCTGATCCTCATGGCGGTCGGCATCATCGGAACGGCCGTCTACACCAGCATCCTGCGCCGGCGCCGGGCGATCGTCCCTCCCGTCGCCCCCACGACGACCGAGGACGACCGGCGCGACCTGCTCTGAGGCGCGGAGCGCGGACCGGTCCCCGGGCGGGCGGCCGTCACCGGCCCTCGCCCGGGGCCGGTCTCACTCCGACTCCCCGGCCGGGACGTCCAGCCCGGCCGCGCGGGCCGCCTCGGCGAGGACCCCGCGCAGCATCCGGGGGGTGAGCCGGCCGGTGAACACGTTGCGCTGACTGACGTGGTAGCAGCCGAAGACCGACAGCGGCCCGTCCGCCGCCGGCCCGTCCGCCGGCGCGAGCGCGATCCGGACGCCGTGGCCGAAGGCGGGCCGGGGCCGGGGCACGGACCACCCCGCGTCGCGCAGGACCGGCAGCACGGCCTGCCAGCCGAAGCCGCCCAGCACGACGACGGAGCGCAGCGTCGGGCGGAGCAGCTCCAGCTCCCGGGCGAGCCACGGCCGGCACGTGTCCCGCTCGCCGGGCGTGGGGCGGTTGTCGGGCGGCGCGCAGTGCACGGGGGCCGTGACCCTGACGCCGTACAGTTCCAGCCCGTCGTCCCGGCCCGTCACCGTCGGCCGCGAGGCGAGTCCGAGCCCGTGCAGCGTCGCGTACAGCAGGTCGCCCGCCCGGTCGCCGGTGAACATCCGGCCGGTGCGGTTCCCGCCGTGCGCGGCGGGCGCGAGCCCGACGACCGCCAGGGCGGCGTCCGGGGGCCCGAACCCCGGCACCGGGCGCCCCCAGTACTCCTGGTCGCGGAACGCGGCCCGCTTCACCCGCGCGGTCTCCTCCCGCCACGCCACCAGCCGGGGACAGGCCCGGCACCGCGTCAGCCGCGCGTCCAGCCCGGCGAGCGTCGGCGCCCCGGCGCCCGCCCGCGCCGGCCAGGAGGCGGCATCGGTCATGGCGGTCTCCTTCCCGGCCGCGCGTGGGGCGCGGTCCCTCCCCCTGTTGTACCCGTCCCCGGCCGGGCCGTACGGGCGGCGCGGGGCGGGAGGAGGAGGGAGGGGGAGTGGGCGTGCGGGACGGGGGTAGGCGCCGGACCGGTCACGAGATCACGACGACGCGTCAGGAGGGCCGATGAGCACACCGTCACCGAACGACCCCGTCCCCCCGAGCCCCACGCCCCCGCCCGGACCGGGACCGGCCCCCGGCCCGGGCCCGCTGCCGGGCCCGGTTCCCGGCCCCGGCGGACCGGACCCCGTACCGCCCGCCCCGCCGCAGCCCGAGCCCGATCCGC
This sequence comes from Streptomyces sp. NPDC035033, assembly GCF_040636735.1. NCBI lineage: Bacteria > Bacillati > Actinomycetota > Actinomycetes > Kitasatosporales > Streptomycetaceae > Streptomyces > Streptomyces sp. NPDC035033. The sequence continues at coordinate 27,170 of NZ_JBEZUZ010000032.1, forward strand.
CGTCCCCGGGGCCCGCTCCCGAACCCTTCCCGCAGCCGGGACCGCTGCCCGCGCCGGGCCCCGGCCCGGAACCGGTGACCTGACCCGCTCCGGCCCGGCCCTCCGTGGTCCCCGCCCGGGAACCACGGACGGCCGGATCAGACGAGCGGCGGCACGCGCTCTGACGGGGGAGGCGGCCCGGGCGGCGTGCCGTCGCCGAACGGCCGCCCGCCGAGCTCCTCCCGCCCGTGCGGGGAGAGCCAGCCCCGCGGGTCCGGTCCCCGCGGCACGATCCCGGTCGGGTTGATGTCGCGGTGGACGACGTAGTAGTGCTCCTTGATCTGCGCGAAGTCGACGGTGTCGCCGAAGCCGGGCGTCTGGAACAGGTCCCGCGCGTACCCCCACAGGGCGGGCAGCTCGGTCAGCTTCTGCCGGTTGCACTTGAAGTGGCCGTGGTAGACGGCGTCGAAGCGCACCAGGGTGGGGAAGAGGCGGACGTCGGCCTCGGTGATCGTGTCGCCGACCAGATAGCGCCGGCCGCCGAGCCGCTCCTCCAGGGCGTCCAGCCGCTCCCACAACCGCCGGTAGGCCTCGTCGTACGCCTCCTGGGAGCGGGCGAAACCGCACCGGTAGACGCCGTCGTTGACGTCCCGGTAGACGGCGGCCGCCACCTCGTCGATCTCGTCGCGCCACCGCTCGGGGTACAGGTCGGGCGCGCCGTCCCGCTGGTGGGCCCGCCACTGACTGCCCAGGTCGAGCGTGATCCGCTCGAAGTCGTTGGTCACCACCTCGCCGCTGGGGACGTCGACGATCGCCGGCACGGTGACGCCGCGCGCGTAGCCGGGCTCGCGCCGCTCGTACGCCTCCCGCAGCCGCTCGATGCCGAGGACCGGGTCCCGGCCGCCCGGATCCAGGTGGAACGACCAGCTGCGCTCGTCGTGCACGGGTCCCGCGACGCCCATCGGGAGCACGTCCTCCAGACCCATCAGCCGCCGGACGATCGCGGCCCGGTTCGCCCACGGACAGGCGCGGGCGATGACCAGCCGGTAACGCCCGGGCTCCACGGGCCGGCCGTCCCTCCCGTCGGCGGTGATGCGGGTGGTGAGGTAGTTCCGGTCGCGCTCGTACGCGCCTTCGGCGGCCATGCCGGGCGGCTACCCGCACCGGCCCGGCGTACGCACGGCGCCCGCCGTCCGCCGGGAGCCGGCGCATCCACGCGCCCCTTTGCCGGCGTACCCGCGCGCCCCCCTTGTCGGCGCACCCATGTGCCCTCTTATGGGGCAAAACGGGAGGAAACGTGGATGTTCGATCGGTCCTCGGGTAGGCGCTCCCAGGTCCCCGCCGACCCCTTCTCCCAGGAGCACCGCATGACCGCCCATGAAGAGTCCCGCCTCCCCGACCCCCGGACGAGGGGACCGCGACCGCCGCAGCCCGAGCAGCGGCAGTCGCCCCCCGGCAGCACCGAGGCCATGGAGCCCCGCCCCGACCACGGGGAGGAGAGCTACCGCGGCCACGACCAGCTCCTCGACCGCGCGGCGGTCGTGACCGGCGGCGACTCGGGGATCGGCCGGGCCGTCTGCCTGGCGTTCGCGCGCGAGGGGGCCGACGTGCTCTTCACCCACCTGCCCGAGGAGCAGGAGGACGCCGCCGAGACCGCCCGGCTCGTCCGCGAGGCGGGCCGCACCGCCGTGTCCGTCGCCTGCGACCTCCGCGACGAGCGGCAGTGCGAGGTGCTGGTCGAGCGGGCGGTGGACGCCTTCGGCCGCATCGACCTCCTCGTGAACAACGCCGCCTACCAGATGGCGCAGCCGGACGGCATCGAGGCCATCACCACGGAGCAGTTCGACCGGGTGATGAAGACGAACCTCTACGGCATGTTCTGGCTCACCCGCGCGGCCCTCGCCCACATGCCGCGCGGCGGCTGCGTCATCAACACCACGTCGGTCCAGGCCTACCGGCCCAGCCCCCACCTGCTGGACTACGCGATGACGAAGGCGGCCATCGTCTCCTTCACCCACAACCTGGCCCAGGCGCTGGCCGAGCGGGGCATCCGCGTGAACGCCGTCGCGCCGGGACCGGTGTGGACGCCGCTGATCCCGTCCACCATGCCCGACGTCGAGGACTTCGGGCGCCAGGCGCCGCTCGGGCGGGCGGCCCAGCCGGCCGAGATGGCGCCCGCCTACGTCTTCCTGGCGTCGCCCGGGGCCACGTACATCACCGGCGAGATCGTCAACGCCACGGGCGGCACGCCCCTGCCCTGACGGACGCGCCGCCGCCCCGACCGGGCGGGGCGGGGCGGCGGCGCGTCCGGGGCGGGACCGGCTCAGCCCGGGGTCGCCGCCGTGGCCCGGTCCGCCGCCCTGGGGGCGGGCACCCTGGCGGGCAGCGGGATCCGGGCGCAGCGGGCGCCGAGCGCCACGAGCAGCCCGGTGGGCAGGAAGACCGCGTCGCACACGACCATCGACAGCGAGAGGAAGGGGATGCCGAGGACCACCGCGATGCCCAGGTGCTCCACGATCATCACGGCGAGCAGGACGTTCTTCAGCCTGCGGTGGAACAGCGTGAACGGGAACGCCACCTGCACGATCACGGTCCCGTAGGTCAGGGCCAGGACCAGCAGGGTCTGCGAGGCGAGGAAGCCCGAGAGCGCCGGCCAGGGCGCGAAGTAGTCCAGGTGCAGGGCGTAGTAGAGGGCGCTGCCCTCCTGCCAGCGGCTGCCCTGGATCTTGTACCAGCCCGCCGTCGCGTAGATCAGGCACACCTGCGCGGCGACGACGAGCATCGCGGAGTTGTGCAGCATCGAGGCTGCGGCGTCCAGGACGGCCCGCGCCTCGTGGCGCGGGAACCAGCGGCCGGCGGCGTACCAGACGGCGTGGCCGGCCCACAGGATCCAGAGGACGACGGCCCAGCCCCGGGTGGAGTCGTGACCGGTCAGCGTGACGAGGGGCGCGACGGCCAGCGCCCACAGGACGAGCCCCGGGATGTCGAAGGCGGCCCAGGAGCCACGGGCGGTCTCCTCCTCGCCCCCGTCCGCGCCCTCCTCCCCGTCCCGCCGCCGGCGTGCGCGGCGCGCGTCGAGGGACCACACCTCGGCGCAGCGGAGGAAGACCAGGTAGATGACCATGATGCGGAGGACGTTGTCGCCGCCGTCGCCCACCAGGTTGTTGCGGTTCTCCAGCGAGAGCAGGCCCACCATGAGGAGGACGGACGCGGTCCGGGTGCGCCAGCCCAGCAGGACGGCGACGGCGGCGGCCATCGCCAGGGCGTAGACGGTCTCGAACCAGAGCTGCCCGTCGCTCCAGAGGAGGACGGTGAGGCTGCCCTCCTCCTCGACCAGGATCCGGGCCAGGTCGGACGAGAGGGGGCTGCGGTTCCCGTACAGGACGTGGCGGTGGGGCCACTCGCGCAGCAGGAAGGCGAGGCAGACGGCGGCGAGGCCGATGCGCAGGACGGCGGCCTGGTACGGCGCCCGCACCGTCGTGACGGCCGGCAGCAGCCGCGCGAGGCGTCCGGCGGGGCCGGGGAGGAGGGTCGAGCGGTTCATGTCACAGCTTCCTGAAGTCCTGCGGGGCCACCGGCCACCAGGGGAGCATCCGGTACTCGGTCGTGTCCGGCGGCGCCTCCCGGCTCCAGGCCGGCGGGTCGATCAGCGTGTAGCGGCCGGCGACCTGCATCGAGGTGATCCGTCCGCCCTCCCAGGTGTCTCCCACCCGCTGGAGGACCACGCGCTTGAGGTAGGCGCCGGTCAGCTCGCCCCGCACGCCCTTGGGCAGGTCGCCCTGGACGCTGTGGGTGGCGACGTACGAGTCCCAGGCCCTGCGGAGCATGTTCTGGTCCACGTGGCTCGGCGCGATGTTGGCGCGGATCGTCGCGATGTCCCGGTCCGTGAGGTTGATCCAGTCGGAGAGCCGGGGACGGCCGTTCGCGTCGACCGTGGTCACCCGGACGCCGACGGCGTCGTTGCGCTGCATGGGGTTGGGGGCGAACAGCTTCCAGTCCTGCCCGAACTCGGGCTGGACGTAGGCGTTGATCCCCTCGCGGTGGTGCACGCTGACGGCGTTGGCCGGCGCCACGCTGAGGAAGACGAACGCCAGATGGGCGAGGAGGGCGCCGCTCAGCGCCAGCGCCGTGACCGCGAGCGCGACCACCGACGCGGGGGACCACCGGGCGGGGTGCCTCGGTTCTCGCATCATGCTCCTTGGACGGGTCGTGCTCCTCGCGCGGGGCGGCCCGTGCGCAGTCATCGGCGTTCTGCGCACGGGCCGCACCTGCTCGGAGGAGTCGTCGGCAGCTACGTCACGCTGCCGGGGCGGTGCTTAGAGCGGGCAGTTGTCGACGCGGACGCCCTGGTAGTTGATGCGCGGGTCCACGTCGCTCAGGTAGTCGGCGACGCGGTTGGCCGCTCCGCCGCCGTACCACTGCGGGTTGTCGACGACCTGGAAGAGGGTCGGGTTCGTCGGCGCGTTGTTCATGACGCCGTTGTTCGTCCGCGCCGGCGGGGCGCCGAACACGGAGCTGTACAGCGTGGTGGTCGGGACCGGCCACTCCTCCGGGTGGTTCTTCCAGAAGCCGGGCGAGCACCACTCGGCGTCCCCGGGCGGGGTCGACGTGCCGTCGGTGCCGTCGGTCCCGTTCGTGCCGTCGGTTCCGTTGGTGCCGTCGGTTCCGTTGGTTCCGTCGGTCCCGTTGGTGCCGACGAGACCGATCAGACCGTTGGTGCCGATGAGGCCCACGTCACCGATGATCTTCGGAGCGAAGACCGCGTTCTGGGTGCAGTAGCCGAACGTGCCCTTGCAGCTGTGGCTCAGGTTGTGCTTCGACTTGTCGATGACGACGTGGTCGCCACCCTTGTCGTGCCCCTCGCCCCCGGCGCCGTGGCGGACGTGCGCGGTCGCGTCGACGGTGCCGCCGAGTGCCTGGGAGGCGGTCACGGTGCCCAGCGAGAGGGCACCTACCGAGAACGCGATGAGCAAACCGCGGAAGTACCGCATGGAGTGTCTGTCCTTTCGTCCGGCGGGAAGGAGCTCCCGCCCTAGTCGCACCTAACCAACAAGGGCGCCCGCAGGTGACGACATGGAACACCAACTCCCCTGTACGGCCCTGGCGTTGTGATTACCGGAGGGCTGGGCCGTCGGGAGGAGGGGAGGCGGGGCATCCCGGTGATTCGGATGCCAAGCCGATCAGCCGACACCGCGGCCGGACCTGCGCGGCCGTCCCGGACGGCGGAGCGCCAGGGGAGCGCGCGCGTCCCTCCGGCAAGAGGCCCCGTTCGGCCCACCGCCGTATCGGTGGGATGACCGATGTGCGGCGGGGCCGGGCGCGGCCATAGTCCTCGGAGATCGTTCGCGGGCGCCCGTGGCGCGCCCGGCTCTCGAAAGGACCCTCTGTGGACACGTATGCGGATCTGGTGTTTGTCGGCGGCCGGGTGGTCACGGTCGACGCGGAGTTCTCCGTCGCCGAGGCCCTGGCGGTGACCGGTCCGGTCATCAGCGCCGTGGGCTCCCGGGAGGACGTCGCCCCCCTCGTCGGACCCGGCACCCGCGTCGTCGACCTGAAGGGGGCCACGCTGCTCCCCGGCATCAACGACTCCCACCTGCACGGCTGCGCCTTCGGCACGGCGACGCCGCCGCTCTCGCTCGATCTCGGCCACCCCGCCGTCTCCTCCCTCGCCGACGTGGCCGAGGCGGTGCGGGAGGCCGCCGGGCGGGTCCCGGCCGGACGGTGGATCACCGGCCACGGCTGGGACACCGGCTACCTCGCCGAGTGCGCCGCCGACCCCGCCCGGCAGCCCTCGCGGCACGACATCGACGCCGTCAGCCCCGACCACCCCGTCGTCCTGTACTCCTTCTCCGGCCACGCCACCTGGGTCAACTCCAAGGCGCTGGAGCTCCTCGGGGTCGACCGCCACACCGTCGCCCCGCCCGGCGGCGCCATCGTCGCGGACGAGACCGGGGAGCCGACCGGCCTGCTCCACGAGGGCGCCCAGGACCTCGTCCAGAACGCGCTGCCGCCGCTCACCCGCGAGGAGCTGACCGCCGCGGTCAGGTCGACCCTCACCACGCTCGCCGGGCTCGGCGTGACCAGCTACACCGAGCCCGGCCTCGGCCCCGGCGGCGAGGGCATCATGCGGGGGGTGATGGGCGAGCGGACCCTGGACGTCTACCGCCGGCTGCTGGCCGACGGCGAACTGACCGCCCGCGTCGGCGTCCTGCTCCTGCCCACCGGCATGACCAGCACCTCCGAGGAGTTCGCCCGCAACCTGGACGCGCTCGACGCCGCCGACCGGTCCGGCGGCGCCGACCCGCGCCGACTCGCGATCCACGGGGTGAAGATCTTCGCCGACGGCATCGTCCCCAACAAGACGGCCTGGATGCACGAGCCGTACGTCGGCGGCGGCTGCGGCTCCCTGTGCGTCGGCGGCGAGATCGACGACGAGCGCGTGGCCGAGATCCGCGCCATGATCCGCCACGCCCACGCCGCCGGGCACCAGCTGGGCGTCCACGCCACCGGTGACCGGGCCATCGACACCGTCGCGGACGCCTTCGCCGCGGCCGCCGCCGAGCACCCGAGGAGCGACGCCCGCCACTACGTCATCCACGGCGACTTCCTCACCCCGCACGCCATGAAGGTGCTCGCCGCGCACGACTTCGGCGTCAACATGAACCCCACGATCAAGTGGACCGTCGCCGACATGGAGGAGGAGTTCGTGGGCGCCGGCCGGGCCGCGTACGCGTGGCCGTACCGCGACGCCCTCGACGCCGGCGTGCGGGTCGCGAGCGGTTCCGACGCCCCCGTCACCCACCCCGACTGGCGCCAGGGCGTCGCCACCATGGTCCTGCGCGAGTCGAAGGCCGCCGGCCGGGTCAGCGGCCCGGAGCAGCGCATCGCCCTGGCCGAGGCGATCCGCACGTACACGATCGAGGCGGCCTGGCAGGACTTCGCCGAGGACTGGAAGGGCTCCCTGGAGCCGGGCAAGGTCGCCGACCTGTGCGTGGTCGACGGCGATCTGCTCGGCGCCGACCCCCGCGCCATCCCGGAGATGCCCGTGGTCCTCACCGTCATGGACGGACGGGTCGTGCACGACACCCTGCGCGACTGACCCCCGCGCGGCCGCCCCCCGGGAGACCGGCCCCCGCGTGACCGGCTTCCGCGTGACCCGCTTCTGCGCGTTTGACGGATTCCAGGCAGATGATCATCCTGGGGGGATGGCAGCGCGGCACGACACGGCGGACATCCTGGACGCGGCCCTCCACGTCCGTGAAGCCGCCAGGAGCGCCACGGCCGGCGCGACCGGCGTCGACACGGTCCTGGCGGCGCTGTCGGAGGTGATGGAGCACGACCACGCCTCCCTGACCCGGTGGGACCCGCGGCGGCGCCGCCACACCACCCTCGCCGGGAGCTACCCCGAGGACGCCACGGCCTACATCGAGACCAGCCTCCACCGCGACCCGGTCTTCGCCGTGCTGCGCAGTCCGGACCGGGGCGGCCTCTGGCTCGGCGACGTCCCCGGGGAGCTCCTGGCCGCCTCGCCGGGGTTCCGGGACGTGCTGTCGCCCCTGGGCATCGAGGACGGGGTCGCCCAGTGCCTCTTCGCCGCCGACGGCCGGTACGTCGGCATGCTGAACGTCAGCCTCCGCCGGCCCCGGCGCACCCCCGACCCGGCGCGCGCCGTGGTCACCCTGCTCACCGAGGCCCTCGCCGCGACCGTGGCCTCCTGCCCGGCCCCGCCGCCGGGGGAGCCCGCCACGGCCGGCCCGGGCGACCCGGACGCGGCGGCCCTCCGGCCCGGCGGCCTCTCGCCGCGCGAACTGGAGGTGCTGGCCGAGCTGACGGCCGGGCGCACCAACCGGCAGATCGCCGAACTGCTGTACATCACGCCGCGCACGGTGGGGACCCACATCGAGCACATCCTCGCCAAGCTCGACCTCCCCAACCGGGCGGCCGCCGCGGCCCGGGCCGCCGCCTGGGGCATCCGCTCCACCCGCTGAGACGGAGCCACCGGGAAGGGGAGCACTGAGGGGGGCCGCCGCGACGGGGCCGCTGAGAGGGGAGCCGCCGGGACGGGGGCCGCCGCGAGGGGGCCACGTGTGAACGCTCTGTTGCGGACCCGCCCCCGCCCCACCCGGCACCCTCCGTCAGGGCGCACACTGAGCGGGCGGCAGGGCGACGGGAGCGGGCGGTGGAGTGGACGGTCGGGGCGGGCGTGGCGGCCGGCCTGCTGATCTCGGTGGTGACCGCGCCGGTCGGCGTGTCGGGCGCGGTGTTCCTGCTCCCGGTCCACCTGAGCGTCTTCGGCGTGCCGAACCCGGCGGTCACGCCGACGAACCTGCTGTTCAACGTGGTGGCCGGCCCCGGCGCCCTGTGGCGGTACCGCCGCGACGGCGCGCTGCGCGGCCCGCTGGCCCGCCGCCTCGTCGCCGGGACGCTGCCCGGCGTCGTCGCCGGCGCCGTGATCCGCGTGTACGCCCTCCCCGGCCCGGCCGTCTACCGGCCCCTCGTCGCCGCGCTCCACCTCCCGCTGGGGGCGTGGCTCTGCGCCCGCACCCTCCTCCCGGCCCGCCGGCCGCGCCCGGCCGCCGCGACCGGGGAGCCGTCCCCCGCCGCGCTCACCGCCCTCGCCCTCGCGGTCGGCGTCGTCGGGGGCGTCTACGGCATCGGGGGCGGCTCGCTCGTCGGTCCGGTCCTCGTCGCCCGCGGCCTGCCGGTCTCCCGGGTGGCGCCGGCGGCCCTCGCGACCACGTTCGTGACCTCCGTCGTCGGCGCCGCCGCCTACGCCGTCCTCTCCCTGGCCGGCGCCGGCGACATCGCCCCCGACTGGTGGCTGGGCCTGGCCTGCGGTCTCGGCGGCCTCGTGGGCGGCTACCTCGGCGCCCGGCTCCAGCCCAGGCTCCCCGAACGCGTCCTGCGCCTCCTCCTCGGCGCCCTCGCCACCGGCGTCGGCGCCCTGTACGCCGTCCAGGCCCTCGCGTGATCCCGTCCCCGCCCCCGTCCCCGCGTCCGGCGCCCGGAAGGCTCAGCCCGGATCGACGCCCAGACGCTCCGCGACCGAGGTGAGCGCCTTCCCGAGCGGGAGGGCGACCCGGGCGGCGGCGAGCTTGTCGCCCCGGGTGGGATCCCGGTTCACGATGACCACGGGCGTGCCGGCCTCCGCCGCCTGACGGACGAACCGCAGCCCGGACATCACCGTCAGCGACGACCCCAGCACCAGGAGGGAGTCCGCCCCGCGCACCAGCTCCCGGCAGCGCTCCACCCGCTCCGCCGGCACCGTCTCGCCGAAGAACACCACGTCCGGCTTGAGGATCCCGCCGCACACCGCGCACGGCACCACGTGGAAGTCCGCGACCTGCTCGTCCGTGAGGTCGGCGTCGCCGTCGGGGTTGAGCGCCACCGGCACCGGGGCGAACCCCGGATTGGCCTCCGTCAGCCGTCGCGCCAGCTCCCGCCGGGCGCTGACGTCCCCGCAGTCCAGACAGACGACCCGGTCGAGGCCGCCGTGCAGCTCCACGACCCCCTCGCTGCCGGCGGCCTGGTGCAGCCCGTCGACGTTCTGGGTGATCACCCCGGCGAGCAGTCCGTGCCGTCCGAACGCGGCCACCGCCCGGTGCCCGTCGTTGGGCCGCGCCCGCCCGAACGTACGCCACCCGAGGTGGCTGCGCGCCCAGTACCGCCGCCGCGCCCGGGCGCCGCCCGTGAAGTCCTGGTACGTCATCGGCCTGTGCCGGCTCAGGCTGCCGCCCTCCCCCCGGTAGTCCGGGATCCCCGACTCCGTGGAGATCCCGGCCCCGCTGAGCACCAGCACACCCCCCGCCGCCACCGCCTCGACGACCGGCTCCAGGTCCGTCGTCCCCGGCGGGTGGTCCTCGGACGGGGTCCAGTTCAAGGTGGGACGCACGCGCATGCCGCCCAGCGTACGAGTTCCTCCCCGCGGGGGCGGGGAGGCGCCGGGGCGGAAGACGGGGGAGCGAGGGCGGGGGATCAGGAGTGGGACCAGTCCCGGGTGGACAGCACCAGCGCGTACCCGTCCGGGTCCCGGACGGTCACCCCCCAGGTGTCCCAGTAGGGGTTGTGCGCGGGCACCCGCTTCCCGCCGTGGCGTTCGAGCCGGTCCACCAGCGGGGCGGGCACCTCCTCCGCGAGGTACACCACCAGCAGGTCCTCGGGGGTCGGCCGGGGTTCCACCGGGGCGGCGGGGTCGTGGACGAGTTCGAGGTGCCAGGCCGCGTCCGGCCAACCGACCATGAGCAGCGCGTGCCGCCCGGGGGTGCCGTCGGCCTGGTGCCGGTACAGGACGTCGAGCCCGAGCCCCGAGACCCAGAAGCGTTCCGCCGCCGCGAGGTCACGCGACGGGCGGGCGATGCGGACGTGGGCCGTGGCGTCGGCGGGCATGACGCGACCTCCTGGACGGTGCGGTTCCGGTGGACCGGCGGACGCCCCCGAGCGTAGAGAGCCCCCGCCCGTCCGCCCATCGGACGCTGGTCCTAGGGCTGTGGCCCCGGGGGCCGCGGGTCCGCCGGTCCGCCGGTGTCCTCGGTGGCCGTCACGCCCCCGCCGGGGTGTCGGCGTACTTGTCCAGCTCGCGCATCGCCTCGGCGTGGGCGCTCATGCGGCTGCTCACCGTGCCGACGGCGAAGAGGGCGACACCGGCGATCGCCACCGGCACGGACAGGCCGAGGACGGCGAGGGCCTCGGGCCAGTCGCGCTCGTGCGCGCACCACGTGCCGTTGCGGCGGCCCTCGTTGGCCGTGCCGTGATCGGTCAGCAGCCGCGATTCGCACGAGACGGGGTAGTGGTCGTCGGATGTGCGGTCGACCTCGTACGGGGTGAGCAGCAGCAGGGCGCACCAGCCCCACAGGAGCGCGGCCACCGCCAGCAGACCCAGCCCCCAGGCGCTGGTCCGCCGGGCCTTGTCGCGGAAGTCGAGGTCGTAGTCACGTGAGCGCATGGCGGACGAATGTAGCAGCGGGCCCGTGCGGGCGGTCGGGCGCGGTCCCGCCGTGCCGTGCGTGCCGCATGGACATCGCGGGCGCGTGGATCATGATCGTTCCGGTGTCGGACCGGGCGCGCGGCGGAACGCGAGGCTGGGGTCCGGCACTTCGCCCGTCCGGCCACGAGAGAAAGAGGCGGTCCTCTTGGACGTCTTCATGACGGAGAACGGCGCGGTCCGGGGGTTCAGGGCCGCCGACGAGGTCGTCGCCGTACTCGGAATCCCCTACGCCGCGCCGCCGTTCGGCCCGCACCGGTTCCGCGCGCCGGCCCCGGCCGCGCCGTGGGAGGGGGTCCGGGACGGCACGGCCTTCGGGCCGATCGCCCCGCAGTCGGCGGAGCTGCCCGGCGCGCCCGTCTGGTCGCCCGGCGACGAGGACGTCCTCACCGTCAACGTCTGGACCCCGGCCCCCGACGGCGGCCGGCTGCCCGTCCTGGTCTGGCTCCACGGCGGCGCCTACACCTTCGGCTCCTCCGCCCAGCCCGACTTCGACGGCACGGCGCTCGCCCGGGCGGGGCTCGTCGTGGTCACCCTCAACCACCGCCTCGGCTTCGAGGGTTTCGGGCACGTGCCCGACGGCTCCGGCACCGCCGCGGAGGGGACGGCGGGCAGGACGGCCGCCGAGGACGCCGCCCCTCCCCACCCCGACAACCGGGGGCTGCTCGACCAGATCGCGGCCCTGCGCTGGATACGCGACAACATCGCCGCCTTCGGGGGCGACCCCGGCCGCGTGACCCTCGCCGGCCAGTCCTCCGGCGCCACCGCGGTGGCCTGCCTGATGGCGATGGACCGGGCCCGGGGCCTCTTCCACCGCGCCGTCGTCCACAGCCCCGCCAGCCCCTTCCACACCCGTGACATCGCGGCGGCGACCACCCGCGAGATCGCGGCCGCGGCGGGCCGCCCCGCCACCGCCGAGGGCCTGGCGTCGGCGACCCCGCAGGCCCTGGTCGCCGCCTGCGACCGGGTGGTCGACGCCTACCGCCGCGACCCCGCCTCCGGCTCCCGCCACTACGACCCCTCCCTCTTCGCCCCCGTCCTCGACGGCGACACCCTGCCCGCCGACCCCCTCGCGGCGCTCGCCGCCGGCGCGGCCCGGGAGGTGGACCTGCTGGTCTGCCACACCACGGAGGAGTACTGGCTCCTCGACGCCGTCGGCAGCTGTGCGAAGATCACCACCGACGGGGAACTCGCGCGCTTCGCCGAGGACTTCGGCCTCCCCGCCGACCTCGTGTCCGGCTACCGCTCCGCGCTGCCCGGGGCCTCCGTCCCCGACGTCTACCTCACCCTCTTCGGCGACCTCCTCTTCACCGAGTTCGGCAACCGGCTCGCCGAGGCCCACGCGGGGGCCGGCGGCCGGACGTACCTGTCGAGGTTCGACCGCCGGCGCGGGGGAGCGGAAGGAGGGGACGGCCCGGCCGTCCGGGCCTGGCACTGCGCCGACATCCCCTTCGCCTTCGGCAACCTCGCCGACGACCGCCTCTCCTTTCTCGTCGGAGGCGCCCCCACCGCCGAGGACCACGCGCTGTCCCGCCGCATGGTCCGCGCCTGGGCCGGCTTCGCCGCGACCGGCGACCCGGGATGGCCGCCGGCCGGGGACGCCTCCGGGCGCGCCGTCCGGGTCTGGAGGCCCGGGGACCAGCCGGCGGCCTCCCTGCCCACCCCTCCCCGCACCCTCTGGGAGAAGGTCGGCTTCCCCGTCCTGCGGCCGTGACGGCCCCGGCGGGGGCGGCGCTCAGTTCGACAGGCCGGCGAAGGCGCCGGGCTCGTAGGAGCCGCCCGGGTTGCGCACGATCACGTTCATCCGGGTCGCCGCGTTGATCAGCGCGACCAGGCAGACCAGCGCGCCGACCTCGTCGTCGTCGAAGTGTTCGCGCACGGCGGCCCAGGTGGCGTCGGAGACGCCGTCGTCGCCGAGGCGCGTGCCCTCCTCGGCGAGCGCGAGCGCGGCCCGCTCCGCCTCGGTGAACACGGTGCTGTGCCGCCAGGCGGCGACCAGGTGGAGCCGGAGCGCGGTCTCGCCGGCGGCCGCGGCCTCCTTGGTGTGCGCGTCGACGCAGAAGCCGCAGCCGTTGAGCTGACCGACCCGCAGCTCCACCAGCTCCCGCAGGGTCTTCGGCAGCGTCGAGGCGTCCAGGGCCTGCGAGGTGGAGTAGAAGCGCTTGGCCACCTTCGCGGCGGTCGGGCTGGTGAACAGGTCGAATCGGGATCCCATGACGTCGTCCTCACTCGTGGTCGTGCGCGGGTGTCGCACCGGTCGGCCATGAGATGCCTGGGGCCCGCTCCCCGTGACGGGGCGGCGGTGTGATCTGACTCATGGCGCCCGGCTGTCACACGGAGGGCGGAACGGGCGTCCCGTGTGCGACGCGCACACGACACCGAGAGGCGGGAGCCCGGCGATGAAGGACCGGACCATCGACGACCGAACGGCGCACGACCGAACGACACACGACCGGTCGACACACGACAGGCCGACGCACGACAGGCCGACGCACGACAGGCCGACGCACGACCGGTCGGCGCACGACCGGCCGGAGCCCGGCCCGTCGGCGCGCGACCGCGTCGACCACGTCACCGAGGTCTTCGTCCGGCACCGCAGCCTGCTCTTCACCGTCGCGTACGAACTGCTCGGTTCCGCCGCCGACGCCGAGGACGCCCTCCAGGAGACCTGGCTGCGCTGGATCGCGGTCGACCCGGCGCGGGTGCGGGACCCGCGGGCGTACCTCGTCCGCATCGCCACCCGGCAGGCGCTGGGGCACCTGCGCGCGCTCGGCCGGCGCAAGGAGGCGTACGTCGGCCCCTGGCTGCCCGAACCGCTGCTGACCACGCCGGACGTGGCCGAGGACGTCGAGCTGGCCGAGAGCGTTTCGATGGCGATGCTGCTGGTCCTGGAGACGCTCGCCCCCACCGAGCGGGCCGTCTTCGTCCTGCGCGAGGTCTTCGGCCTCGGGTACGAGGAGATCGCCGGGACCGTCGGCAAGAACCCGGCCGCCGTCCGCCAGATCGCCCACCGGGCCCGCGCCCACGTGGCCGCCCGCCGCCCCCGCGGAGCCGCCTCGGCGGAGGAGAACCGGCGCACGGTCGAGGCGTTCCGGCGGGCGGTCGAGACGGGCGACCTCCAGGACCTCCTCGCCGTCCTCGCCCCCGGCGTCGTCCTCCTCACCGACGGCGGGGGAGTCGTCCGGGCCGCCCTGGCCCCCGTCACGGGAGCCGAGCGGGTCGCCAGGGTGCTGGGCCGGCTCGCCGGCGCCATGTCCCTCCGGCCGGCCCGGATCAACGGCGACCCGGCCCTCACCGTCCACCGCGCCGACGCCCCGGACACCGTCGACACGGTCCTCGCCCTCCGCGTCGAGAACGGCCTCGTCACCGGCCTCTACGCCGTGCGCAACCCGGACAAGCTCTCCCGCCTGCACCGGGAGACCCCGCTGAGCCGGCGGGCGGACCGGGACCCGCTGGAGCGCGCCGTTCCCGCGGCGGCCGGGCGCCGGGCCCCGGGACCGACCTGACCTGGGGATCGAAACGAGTGTGCGATTGTCGGTCGTGCGTGATAGTCACTACTCCCACGGGGAGGGACGATCATCAGCCACCCCGTGGGAACACGGCAAGGGGTGGGGACATGGCGTTGCTCCGGGACCTGGGGAACACGCTGGGGAAGTGGACGGGCCGGCCCGTCGCGCGCGTCGACGCGGACGCCGGCGATCCGGACGTGCGGCGCGTCCGCGAGGCCGCCGAGGCGGCGGACTGGGCGACCGTGCGGCAGGTGCTCGACGCGCGGCCCGAGAGCGAGGACCGCACCGGCCTCCTCTGGGCCGTCGGGGACGTCGCCGGGGTGGAGCGGTGGATCGCCGACGTCATGGCGGCCGATCCGGCGGACCCGCTGCCGCGCCTCGTGGCGGCCATCCGGCACATTAGCTGGGGCTGGGAGGCCAGGACGGCCGCCCGCGCCGAGGACGTCTCCCGCGAGCAGTTCCGGATCTTCCACGAGCGGCTGGACACGGCCGAGACGTGGCTGTACGAGGTGGCCGAACGCGAACCGGGGTGGACCTCGCCCTGGTACGGCCTCCAGATCACCGGCCGCGGGCTCCAGGTCGGGCGGGACGTGGCACGGCGCCGTTTCGAGGCGACCGTGCGCCGCGACCCGTACCACCTGGGGGCGCACCAGCAGCAGCTCCAGCAGGTCTGCGAGAAGTGGAGCGGCTCGCACGAGGAGATGCACGCCTTCGCCCGCGCGTCGGCCTTCGGCGCGCCCGGCGGGACGCTCCTCGGCCAGCTCGTCGCCGTCGCGCACCTGGAGCACTGGCTCGCCCTCGACTCCGGCCCGGACGCGCGCTACATACGGGACCCCGAGGTGATCGCCTCCCTGCGCGAGGCCGCCGACCACTCCTACCGGCACCCGGACTTCGTCCGCGGCCGCGGCTGGCTCCAGGTCTCCAACACCTTCGCCATGGCGTTCTCGCTGGCCGGCGACGTCGCTTCCGCGCGGGAGTGCTTCCGGGCCACGGAGGGGCGGGTCACCGAGTTCCCCTGGTACTACCTCGACGGTTCCGACCCCGCCCGCGCCTACAAGGAGCACCGCTCCTACGCCGGGCGCTGAACCGCGGGGACGACCGCCCGGCCGGCCCCGGCCGACCCCCGGTTTGTCCGGCCGGCCCGGCCGACCCGACCGGCCCCGGCTCCCGGCCGTCCGGCCGACACGGAACCAGAGCCGGAACCGGAACCGGAGCCGGAACCCCACCCCTCCCTCGTACCCACCCCCGTTCACACCCCGCCCCGAGCCGCCGAGCGCGCGGGGCGCGCACCGAAGGACCGCGCCAGGTGTCCCACTCAGAGACCTCCCACACCGCCGAGACCGCACACACCTTCCAGGTGGACCTGCGCGGCCTGGTCGACCTGCTCTCCCACCACCTCTACTCCAGCCCCCGCGTCTACCTGCGCGAACTCCTCCAGAACGCCGTCGACGCCATCACCGCCCGGCAGGCCCTCACGCCCGGTGCGCCCGGCACCATCACCGTGCGCACCGGGGAGGCCCTGACCGTCACGGACACCGGCATCGGACTCTCCGAGGCCGATGTGCACCGCTTCCTCGCCACCATCGGACGCAGCTCCAAGCGGACCGCCGAGGGCGCGCTGGACGGCGCCGGGCTCGCCGCCGAACGCGGCGACTTCATCGGCCAGTTCGGCATCGGCCTGCTCGCCTGCTTCGTCGTCGCCGACGAGATCACCGTCCTCAGCCGGTCCGCCGCCGATCCCGCCGCGCCCACCGTCGAATGGCGCGGCCACTCCGACGGCCGCTACACCATCCGCACCCTGCCGTCCGCGACCCTCCCCGAGCCCGGCACCACGGTGAAGCTCGTCCCGCGCGCCGACAGCGCCGAGTGGACCGGCCCCCAGCAGGTCGTCTCGCTCGCCCGGCACTACGGCA
Source organism: Streptomyces sp. NPDC035033 (assembly GCF_040636735.1). Classification (NCBI taxonomy): domain Bacteria; kingdom Bacillati; phylum Actinomycetota; class Actinomycetes; order Kitasatosporales; family Streptomycetaceae; genus Streptomyces; species Streptomyces sp. NPDC035033. The sequence goes on from NZ_JBEZUZ010000032.1 coordinate 43,552, forward strand.
GGCTCCTGCGGCACGAGGTCACCGTCGTCGACGCGCGCGGCGAGAGCCACCGGATCAACGAGGCGCCGCCGTGGGAGCGGACGCACCGCTCCCCGCTGGCCCGGCGCGAGGCCCTCACCGCCCACTGCCGCGACCTCTTCGACTTCACCCCGCTCGACACCATCGAGCTGGACCTGCCGGCCGCCGGACTGCGCGGCGTCGCGTACGTCCTGCCGACCGCCGTCAGCCCGGCCCAGCGCGCCGGACACCGCGTCCACCTCAAGGGCATGCTGCTCACCGACCAGGCACCGGAACTGCTCCCCGAGTGGGCGTTCTTCGTGCGCTGCGTCGTCGACACCACCAGCCTCCGGCCGACCGCCTCCCGCGAGTCGCTGTACGAGGACGGCACCCTGTCCGCCGTACGGGACGCGCTCGGCGACCGCATCCGCGACTGGCTCACCGGCCTCGCCGCCAGCGACCCCGCCCTCCTCCACCGCTTCATCGACACCCACCACCTCGCGGTGAAGGCGCTCGCCCGCTACGACGACGAGCTGCTGCGGATCGTGCTGCCCTGGCTGCCGTTCGAGACCACCGACGGCAACGTCACCCTGGAGGAGTTCGCGCGCACCCACCCGACGCTCCTCGTGGCGCGCAGCGTCGAGGAGTTCCGGCAGGTCGCGCCCATCGCCTCGGCCGCCGGACTCGGCGTCGTCAACGGCGGCTACACCTACGACCGCGACCTCGTCCACCGGCTGCCCGAGATCCGGCCCGGCACGACCGTCACCGACCTCGACCCGGCCACCGTCACCGCCCACCTCGACGCCGTCGACCCCGGCGCCGAACTCCGGGCCGCCGCCTTCCTCGCCATCGCCCGCGAGACCATCGGCGTCCACGACTGCGACGTCGTCCTGCGCGACTTCCAGCCCGTCACCGCCCCCGCGCTGCTCCTCGACAACCGCGACGCCCGGCACGAACGCACCCGGTCGAGCCTCGCCGCCGACAGCGACGGCCTGTGGGCCGACATCCTCGGCTCGCTGCGCGAGGAGACCCCGCGCGCCCAGCTCGTCCTCAACCACCTCAACCCGCTGGTCCGCCAGGCCCTCACCATCGGGGAGCGCGGCCTCGCCGTCGCCACCGCCGAAGCCCTCTACGGACAGGCGCTGCTGCTCAGCCGCCGCCCGCTGCGCGCGAGCGAGAGCGCCCTGCTCAACCGGGCCTTCATCGGCCTGCTCACCCACGCCATGCACCACCCGGGCGACGCCGCCCCCGGCTCCGAGCCCCGGAAGGAACTGTAGAGATGCTGGACACCCCCGAGGCCGTCGTCGAGGCGCTCCGCGAGAACCACGAGCGCCCCCACGGAACGCCGCGCACCATCACCGCCGAGGAACTCGTCGAGGCCGCCGAGGCCTTCGAGAAGAACGACGTCCTCGTCACCGCGCTCCTCGAACTCATGACGGCGTACGAGTTCACCGGCGAGCAGCGCAAGTCGCCCGTCGTCTTCGCCCGCGTCCTGAAGCTGTGGGACTCCGAGCCCGACTCCTTCAGCCCCTACGAGGCCCACCAGGTCTTCTGGCGCTTCAAGTGGGTGACGACCTCCCTCCTCCAGGTCCCCGAGGTGCCCCTGGCGACCCTCCACGGCTGGATCGACCAGATGCGCACCCGGTACGAGGAGGCCGGCCACGGCGTCCAGCCCGTGGCCGCCATGCGCTACCACCTCGCGCGCCACACCGGCACCGGCGTCGCCGACGCGTACGACCTCTGGGCCACCCGGCCCCGCACCGAACTCAGCGACTGCGAGGCGTGCGAGACCCGGCACCTCGCCCTGCACCACCTCGCCGACGGCGACGACACCGCCGCCCTCGACGCCTGGCGCCCGGTCCTCGGCGGCGAGCAGGGATGCAGCGAGGAACCCCAGATGAGCCAGGCGCGCGCCCTGCTCCCGCTGCTGCGCACCGGCCGCGCGGACGAGGCCCGCTCCCACCACCTCACCGGCTACCGCAAGGTGCGCGGCCACACCGGCATGCAGGACGAGGTCGGCCACCACCTGGAGTTCTGCGCCCTCTCCCGCAACGAGGGCCGCGGCCTGGAGATCCTCGCGGAGAACCGGCCCCTCTTCGAGGCGACGGGCGCCCCGCTCGACCGGCTCGGCTTCCTCACCGGCGTCGAGGTGCTGCTCGCCCGGCTCGTCGAGGACGGCCACGAGGAGACCGCCGTGGCCGGCCCGCCCGGCCGGAACTGGACGGCGGGCGAGCTCCTCGCCCACGTCCGCGCCGAGGCCGGCCCCCTCGCCGACGCCTTCGACGCCCGCAACGGCACGAGCGCCGTCGGCGACCGGCGCCGCGAGCGGCTCGCCCGCCGCCCGCTGCTCGACGAGCCGCTGCCGCTCGGCCTGCGCACGGCCGCCACCGCCCGCGCCGCGGCCCCGGCCGCCGCGCCCGCCGCGTCGGCCGCCCCCCGGACCGAGGTCCCCGAGGACTTCGCCGCCCTGGTGCGGCAGGCCCGCCGCATGGCCCGCGACGGCCACCCCGGCGACGCCCGGCTCTGGGAGCGGATCGGCGAACACCTCGCCGACGACACCCGACCGCACGACGACGCGCTCGGCCCCCGGGACCTGCTCCGCGCCGAACTCGCCGAGCACCGGGCCCAGCGGTTCTGGCAGGACGACCGCCCCGCGGACTGCGCCGCCGAACTCGCCGTGGCGGTGGAGCTCTTCGAACGGCTGCGGATGCCCTGGCACGCGCTCTCCGGCCGGGCCCGCGCCCTCGTCTGGACGGCCCGCCCCGGCTCCCCCGGGGCCGACGCGGCGCTCCCGGACCGGGCGGCCCTCGAAGAGGTGCTGCGCGAGACGGAGAAGCTCCTCGCCGAGACGCCCCTGGACGGCGAACCGCTCGGCGAGGCGGAGGCGGCGCTCGCCGCCGACCTGCGCACCGACCGCACCCTGGAGTACCTCTCCATCCGGTACGCCGACGCCTACGCCGCCTACCAGGAACTGGTCGACGCGATGAGCGGAGCGGGCGAGCGCGACACCGCCGGGACCGAGGAGCTCATGGCGCGGCTGGAGGAGCGCGTCGACACCCTCGGCTCCGAGGCGGTACGCCTCGGCTTCCCGCACCAGAGGGCCAACGCGCGCCAGTTCCGCGCGGACCTCCTGGGCCGCCGCGGGGCGATGGCCGACGCCGAACGGGAGCTCCGCGCCGCCCTGGAGGACCTCGAAGCGGCCGGACGGCCCTGGCGCAGGCCGCGTCCGAGCGCCCTCCTCGCGCAGGTCCTGCTCGCCCAGGACCAGCCGCAGGAGGCGGTGGAACTCCTCCACGGCGCGATCGCCGACGCCGTCGCGCACGACGACACCACCTTCGCGCTCGCCCCCACGTACCTGCTGCTCGGCCACGCCTCCTCGCACCTCGGGGACCTCACCGGCGCCGTCCGGCACCTCTCCGAGGCCGCCGCCCGCTTCGACCAGGCGGGGGAGCCCGGCGACGCCACCGAGGCCCGCCTCCAGCTCGCCGAGGTCCTCGCCCGCTCCGGGCAGCAGGCCGACGCCGTCGCCGTCCTCGAATCCGTCCTCGCCGACGAGGCCGCCGCGGGCGTCGACGAGCGGATGCTCGCCCAGGCCCGCCTGACCTTCGGCCGGGGCCTGCGCGACCTGGAGGAGTACCTGCCGGCCGCCGAGGAACTGCTCCGCCTCGCCGACACCGTCGCCGGCTGGCCGGAGGAGGACCGCGGGGTCCTCACCCTGGTGGCCGCGGAGGCCGCCACGACCCTGGCCCTGGCCGACCGCTGGGACGCGGCCGACCAGGCGTACGGACGCGCCGTCGCCGCCCACGCCGAGGCGCCCAACCCGCCGATCGTCCTCCAGATGATGCGGGAGTTCGCGCGCCTGACCACGCGGGCCCGCGGCACCGAGGGCACGGACACCGCCCTGGAGCACCTCGCCCGGGCCGACGCGCTCCTCGCCGCCCTGCCGCCCGGCGAGGACGGCTTCGCCGTCTGGTACGAGCGCGGCGAGGTCCACTACCGCCGCGCCCGGGTCCTGGCCGAGGCCGACCGCTTCGAGGAGGCCCTGCCCGAGGCCGAGGCCGCGATCGCCGCGCACGAGGAGGGCGGCGAACAGGGCGAGCTGCCGCGGGCCGAAGCGGTCCGCGTCGCGGCCCTGATCGAAGGCAACGGCCTGGACCGCGTCAAGGAGGCCATCGCCCGGCTCACCACGGCGGCGGCCCGCTGCCGCAAGGCGTCCCACCCGGAAGCCGCCCGGATCCTGGACTCCCTCCGCCAGGAGTTCCTGTCCCGCTGACCCGCCGGGAGCGGTGGCCCGGAGCGTCCTCCGGTCCACCGCTCCCGGGCGTCGCCGGTGCCCGATGGCAGGATCGGGGCGTGACGCCTTTGCTTCTCGCCGACATCGAACGGGCCGTGCGCGGCAGCGGGAGCGCCGAGACGCGCACGCCCGAGTACCGGGCGCGCCGGACCGGGGACGACCCGGCCCGGGACCGGTGCGGGGCGACCGCCATGGTGCTCCACGACCTCCTCGGCGGCGAGCCGCCGCGGGGCGAGGTCCACGCCGACGGGCGGCGGCGGGCCGACACGGCCGGCGGTGCCCCGTCGTGACGCCCGACCGGATCCTGACCGAACTCCGTGAGAGCGTCGCGGAGTTGGCGACGCCGTCGCGGGTGTTCGTGGCGGCCGGACGGTTCACCGAGTCGGACCCCGATCTGCCGGAGCTCGCGGCACGGATCCGCGAGCTGCTGGCCGTGGCGGCGGCGGACGAGGCCTGGCGGCGCTTCCTCACCGCGTACGTGCCCCCGTCCGTCCGGGAGATCTGCGCCGACCTGGAGCCGCTGGAGCCGTACGAGGCGGCCCCGTTCCTGGCCGGGCTCGCGACCGTCGACCTGTACTGGCCCACCCACCGCCACCTGCCCGCCGAGGTCGCCGGGCGGGCGGCCGGCCGGGTGGTGGAGCTGCTCGGACCGGACGGCAGCTGGTGGACCAACCACGACGCCGCCTGCGCCGCCGTGAACGGGCTCACCCCGCTCATGGACAGCCTCCTCGCGGGGACGGACGGCGAGCACTTCGTCCTGGCCCTCCAGGTCGCCGACGACTGACCGGCGGCCCGATCGGGGGACACCGACCGGGCGTCGGCGCCCCCCGGCGCCGGGGCGGACGTCAGTGCATCAGCAGCAGGCGCGTGTTCGGCACGAGCTTGCGGTTGACGCTGGTGCTCTGCACGAAGATGGTGAACTCGGCGTTGTGGTCCGGCTTGACGCGGACCTCCTCGTCGGGCAGGCCGAGCAGGGCCCGCGCCTCGGGGCCCGTGTACACGCGGTCGGTCTTCTTCTCCAGCACCGCGATCCGCTTCCGCGCCTGGACCTTCTCCACCTTGCTCAACTGGTAGAACGCGCCGCCGGTGCGGTACGTGTGCCCCGACTCGACGACCCACTCCCGGATCGCCGCGTCCCGGGTCACCGGGATCAGCAGGTACCCGGCCGGATCCACCGGCGTGAGGCCGGCCGCCGCGATGGTGTCCTTGTTGACCGCCTCCGCGCCCGTCGAGAACACCGCCCGCGAACCCCGGATGCCCTTGGTGCGGCCCACCATGAACTTCTCCGTGGCCTGCTGGATGACCTGCCCGGCCTCCTCCAGGCCCCGGGTGCTCGTGGCGTCCCAGACGGCGACGTTGTCCTTCGGGAAGCCGCAGTTCACCGCCTCGCGCTTGCCCATCTGGTCCGGCACCAGGACGGCCAGCGTCCAGTTGTCGTCCTGCTTCTCGATCATCTCGGCCACCGCCGCCATCAGGGCGCGCGGCTCCTTGACCGGGGCGTCGGGGCAGCGGTGGCTGGCGTTCTCCTGCCCGTCCGTCAGCACGAACGTCAGGAAGCTGTGGTCGCCGTACAGCTGGGCCGTCTGCGCCAGCTCCCGCTGCGACTTCAGCGCGGCCGCCAGCAGCGCCGTCATGCCGCCGACCCGGTACAACTGCTTCAGGGACGGCATCCGCAGCACGTCCTTGTCGTAGATGACGCACTCCACCTTGTCCGCGAACACGTACACCGTGACGCGGGTCTCCTGGTCCAGCTCCCGCGACCGCCGGGCGAGGTACGCGATCTGCTGGTCGGCGACCTCGACGACCTTGTTCCGCAGGTGCGACATGGACGAACTCGCGTCCAGCACGAGTGCGACGTGATTGATGTAGTTCTGGTTTCCGGACATGCCGAACTCCCCGTCTTCCGCGCCGATTCGGTACCCCTACCGTCTCACCCGCCACTGACAGTCGAGCCCGGCGACCGAGCCCCACCCCCGCGCGGAGGTACGCCTCCGGCTCCGCGGCCCCGGCCGCCCGCACCGCCACCTCCGCGCGATGGCCGGCGCCTCACCGGCCCGCAGGGCACGGCCGTGCGCCCCGCGGGGCTCGATGACGGCCGACGACCTCACGGACGTGCCGCGGCGTCAGGGGGCCTTCGGGGCGGCGTCCCACAGGTCGGTGGCGCGGGCCCCGACGAGTGCCCCGATCCGGGCGAGGACCTCGTCCGCCGGCAGCGGGCCGATCCGGCGGCCGTCCCGCAGCCGCAGGGAGACCCGCCCGTCGGCGGCCTCCGCGGCTCCGACGACGAGCTGGTACGGCACCAGTCGGGCAGCCCGGATCCGGGCGGCCAGACTGCCGCGTTCCGGGTCCGCCACCTCGGCGCGCAGCCCCAGGGCGACGCAGCGCCGCGCGAGGGCGTCGGCGTCCGGCAGTTCGCCGCCGGAGACCGGGAGGACCACCAGCTGGGTGGGGGCGAGCCAGGCGGGGAAGGCGCCGCCGTGCCGCTCGACGAGGTGGGCGACGGCCCGTTCGACGCTGCCGACGACGCTGCGGTGGACCATGACCGGGCGGTGCCGGGCGCCGTCCGCGCCGACGTAGCGCAGACCGAACCGCTCGGGCTGGTGGAAGTCGACCTGGACGGTGGAGAGGGTGGACTCCCGGCCGGCGCCGTCGGCGACCTGCACGTCGATCTTGGGGCCGTAGAACGCGGCCTCGCCCTCCGCCGCCTCGTACGGCAGCCCGGCGAGGTCGAGGGCCTCGGTCAGCAGGGCGGTGGACCGCCGCCACAGGTCGGGCGCGTCGACGTACTTGCCGCCGGGGCCCGGCAGGGAGAGCCGGTACCGGGCCGGGACGATGCCCATCGCCCCGTACGCCTCCCGGATCATCTCCAGCGCCGCCCGCGCCTCCCCGGCGACCTGCTCCAGGGTGCAGAAGACGTGCGCGTCGTTGAGCTGGATGGCCCGCACCCGGGTCAGTCCGCCCAGCACGCCCGAGAGCTCGGAGCGGTACATGCCGCCGAGCTCGGCCATCCGCAGGGGCAGTTCGCGGTGGCTGCGCGGACGGGAGCGGAAGATCAGCGCGTGGTGGGGGCAGAGGCTCGGCCGCAGCACCACCTGCTCCCCGCCCAGGTCCATCGGCGGGAACATGTCCTCGCTGTAGTGCGCCCAGTGCCCCGAGAGCTCGTACAGCTCCCGTTTGCCGAGCACGGGCGAGTACACGTGCCGGTACCCGGCCCGCCGCTCGGCGTCCCGGACGTACTCCTCCAGGGCGTGGCGCACGGCGGCGCCGTCGGGCAGCCAGTACGGCAGCCCCGCGCCGATCAGCGGGTCGGTGTCGAACAGGCCGAGTTCACGGCCGAGCCTGCGGTGGTCGTGCATGGCGGTCTCCTCGCGGTCGTGGGACGAGCGACCGCGGCACGAAGCCCCGGGGCACTCGCCCCGGGGCTTCGGACTGAGACATGGGTCAGCGCGCCGGGACACTCTCCGGCGTCGTCGTCATGGCAGCGCGCTTCATGCCGCAGACGCTAACAGGCGGCACGGACGCCCGCACCCGTATTCCGCCGCCCGACTTCAGCGGGAGGAGACGCGCGGTCCGCCCCCGGGGCCGTACCGTCACCGCGACTTCCGCGCGACCCGGGCGGAGGCGGTTCAGGAGGCGTTCGGACCCACGTCGGCCGTGGTCAGGGGGCGGCGGACCGGGGCGAGGGTCGAGTACTCGTCGGAGCCGACGTCCCGGGCGCCGCCGCGCGGGTGCCCGTCGACGTCCTCGGTCACGGTGAGCGAGGCGAGGGTGGCGGCGCCGACGGCCGGGCTGCCGGCGGTGAGGCGGTGGACGCCGTCGGCGTCCTTGCGGAGCAGGGGGTCGACGCGGCGGAAGCCGCCGGCCGGGATGGTGCCGTCGGCGGCCGCGCCCCAGAGGATGTTGCCCTGCCAGACGAAGCCGCCGGTGGTGCCGAGGTCGACGAGGCGGCCGCTGGAGGCGACGAGGATGTTGTCGGCGACGACCACGTCGCGCGGCTCGTGGGCCCGGCTCTCGCCCGAGATCGTGGCCGCGTTGCCGACGAGGGTGTTGTGGGCGATGACGGCCCGGTCGCAGGCGTCGTTCCCGCGCCGCTCCTCGATGGTCTCGCCCGCGTGGTGGTCCCGGGTGGTGCCGCTGCCGATGACGATGCCCCGGTCGGTCGTCCCGGAGATGTGGTTGTTCACCACCAGGTGGTCGTTGCCGTACAGGCGGATGCCGTTCTCGCCGCCGAGGACGTGGTTGCCCTCGACGGTGGTGGCGTTGCCGTGCCGCAGGACGATGCCGCCCTTGTTGCCGCGGAGCGTGTTGTGACGGACGGTGTTGCCGGAGGACTTGACCGAGATCGCCTCGGGGTCGCCGTCGCAGCGCTCGAAGAGGTTGTACTCCACGAGGGCGTCGGCCGTGGACAGGGCCCGGTGGCTGACGCCGAGGCGGATCGCCTCGCCGCCGTTGGTGCCGGTGTAGGAGTGGTCGGAGAAGTAGTTGCGGAAGATGTGGGTCCGCTGCGCGACGGGGGTGTAGTCGGGGCCGTCGACGACGAGGAAGACGCCCTGCGTGGTGCGGTGGTGGAAGTGGTTGCGGTCGATCTTGGCGTCGTCGCCGCGGACCGTCACCCAGTCGAGGTCGGTGCGGTCGGCGAGCTTGAAGTCGTTGCGCGTCAGCCGGACGCGGGGGCAGTCCGCGGGGATGACGAGGCCGGTGGTCTGGCGGAAGGCGAAGCCGCTGATCGTGATGTTGCTGGAGCCGGTGAGGAGGAAGCTCACCGCACCGGTGAGCACCGCGCCGCCGCGGGAGGCCGAGACGATGGTGATCGGCGCGCTGGTGGTGCCGTGCTTGCCGGCGACGCGGATGCCGCCGGACGGGACGGCGTAGGTGCCGTCGGCGAGGACGATGCGGGCCCCGGGCGCGGCGGCGTCGATCTCGCGCTGGAGCGCGGCGACGCTGGTGACGGTCACGGGGTCGGCCGCGGCGGCCGACCCCTGGGAGAGGGCGGACAGCGGGACGGCTCCGGCGGCCGCGCCCATCAGGGTCCCCTTGAGAAACGTACGTCGTCGCATGATGCCTCCTGGTGTGAATCCGGCACCCAGCTTCGGCGGCGGCCCTGCCGTCTCGCTGACGCTCCGCTAACGCGCGGCGGAAGCGGCCGTCCCGACCGGACGCCCCCGGGCACCCGCCCGCCGCGACCGGCGCCGCCCCGGTCCACCGGGTCCCGCCGGCCGCGCACGCGGAGGGTCAGCGGTGGCGGCCCAGGTCCGTCTCGTACGCCAGCTCGCGGACCTCCCGGTCCGGGTGGCGGCGCAGGGCGACGACGGCCGCGCGGCAGGCGTCCGGCCAGTTCTGGCGGATCCCGACGGCGTTGGCCAGGGCGACGGCGAGGAGGCCCTCCACGAGGCCGCCGCCGGCGGCCAGGGCGCGCACCGCGCCGAGGACGGCCGCGGGGTCGCCGATCGGGTCGCCGTACTGGTGCGCCTCCTCCAGCTCCTCGGCCACCCGCGCCGCGAGGACCGGACGGCCCTCGATCGCCGCGACCAGCTCGCCGGCCGCGCGCAGGATCCCGGGTTCGGCCGCCCGCAGGTCGACCGCCCGGACGAGGAGGGCGGTACGGGTGGCGGCGGCCGCCGGTTCGTCCGCGAGGAGCCGGGCCAGGTCCCCGTCGAGCCGCCGGTCGCCGTGCCCGGCGACGAGGAGGGAGTGCAGCCGGCGGAGCGCCGGCAGGTCCCCCTCGCGGCCGCCGCCCTCCGGTTCGCCGGCCGCGACGAGGGCCAGCAGCCGGTCCACGACGCCGCGCAGGAGACTGCCGGGCGCCACGCCGCCGAGGGGATGCGGGAGACCGGACCGGGCCAGCTCGTTCAGCCCCCCGCTCGCCCGCCAGAGGTTCAGGGGCGTGGCCAGGTCGGTGTAGACGTCCGCGAGCGCCGCGCCGGCCGCCGGGGCGTACCGCGCCCAGTCGGCCAGCCGGTACAGGGCCGTGTTCGCCGTCTCCTCCCCGGCGACGGAGGGCAGCCGGGCCAGGAGCTCCCCGTACCGCGGCCGGTGGGCCGGCGGCAGGTCGGCCGGGCTCGCGTCCAGGAGCGCGCGACGGGCGGGCTCCGGCCCGTCGGCGACCGCCGCCTCCAGCAGGGCCCACATCTCCGGCGCCGGCAGCAGGGCCGGCGCCAGGCCGACGACGGTCGCGCGCACGTCCGGATGGGCGCCCGGAGCCTCGCACGCGGCGGCCAGGAGCGCGACGGCGGCGGCCGGCGGCAGGTGCCGGACGGCGAGCCGGGCCGCGGCCTTCCTGACGGTGACCTTCACCCCGCTCTCACGGGTCAGGACGTCGTGGAGCAGGGCCGTGACCTCGCTGGGCCGGGCGTGGGCGGCGGCCCGGCCGGCGGCCGACCAGGCCGCCGCGGCCCGGTCGTCGCCCACGTGGTCGAGCAGGGCCCCGAGGGCCGGGGCCGGTTCGTCCGCGCGGGCGGCCGCGTCGAGGGCCGCCGCCGCGAGCACGGACCCGGCGGCGCCGGCCGCGGACCCCGCCGCGCCGTCGTGCCCGGCCGCGTCGTCCCGCACCGGGGCGGCGTACCGCCGGAGCAGGGCCCGCCCGTGCTCCGGCACCGGGGCCACCGCCCGCAGGACCGCGGCCCGTTCGTCGATCCCCCGGCCCGGATCGGCGACGACGGCCGCCGCCAGCCGGACCGCCGCCTCCTGCTGCCCGGGCAGCCACCGGTCGGCGTACCGGAACGCCGGCAGCGGCCGGGGCGTGCCGGCCACCGGGAACCGGCCGCCCGCCGGCGGGTCCTCCACCAGGGCGCGGTCCAGCAGATCGGTGCGCTCCGCGGCGAGCACGGCGAGGACCTGCGGCAGGAAGACCGCCGAGGGCTCCCGCGCCAGGAGTTCGGCGACGCGGTCGCCGCGGGTCGCGGGGTCGGCGAGCCAGGCCGCGGCGACCTCGCCGTAGACCCCGTCCGGGCAGACGGCCAGGGCCTTCGCGAGCCGGTCCTGGAGTTCGGGGACCCCGTACGCGCGCCGCCCGAGCGAACCGGCCAGCGCGAGCAGGGACGTGACGTCGCCGCGGGCCGCGCTCCGGTCCAGCCACGGCCCGAGCGCGCCGACCAGGGCGCGTACGCCGCCGGTACGCGTCCGGGGGAGGCCGTCCAGGCGGCCGAGCGCGACCGTGCCGGTGTGCGCGGCCAGCGCCTCCAGGAGCCGGACGGCGAGCGGCGACGGCCCGGCGGGACCGGCGTGTTCGGCCTGCCCGGCGGGGTCCGCGGGCGGCGCCGCGGCGTCCGTGGAGAGCAGGGCCACGGCCAGGTCGCGGACCGCGTCGCGGGTCAGGGGGGAGCGGTCCCGGGCCGCCAGGGCGTTCCGGCACAGCCGCTCCAGGGACGCGGCGCCGGATCCTCCGGCCGGGCCGGCGCCGAGCGCCGCCACCAGCAGCGGTGCCGGCAGGCCGGCCACGGCGGAGAGGAACTCCCGGCGCACGCTGTCGCGTTCGCCCGCCAGGCGGCCGGCGGCGAGGGCGAGGACCGCCGCGACCTCGTCCGGATCCCCGCCGCGGCCGGCGTTGTCGACCAGCACCTCCCAGAGCGTGCCGCGGTCCTCGGCGTCATCCGTGCCGAGCGCGGCCAGCAGCGGGGGCCGGGCCTCGGCGGGGGGCAACAGGGCGCGCAGCCACCAGGTCTCCCGGTCCGGCCGGCCTTCGGCGGCGAGCGCGTCGAGGGCGGCACGGGCCCGGGCGTGCCGCTCGGCGGGCGGCAGCGACGCGAGGTCTCCCTCGCGCACGCGGACGTTCCCGCGCGGCGCGCCCGCGGCGACGACGGCGTCCACGAAACCGGCCCGGCGGGCCGGGGGCACCGTCCGCAGCAGCAGGTCGAAGGCGGACCGGTGGAACCACCGGGCCCCCAGCGCGGCCAGGGACGGAGGATCGGCCGCCACCAGCCGTCGCATCACCGCGGGCCCGGGCGTCCGCTCCCGACGGGCCGACCCCCGATCGGAGCCGGTGAACCACCGCGCGACGCGCTCGGCGTCCACCGCGACGAGCTCCCCCAGCCGGTCGTGGAGCGGACCGGGCAGGGTGTCGGGCCGGTACTCCTCCAGCAGCGCCAGCACCCGCTCCGGCGCGGCGGGCAGGGCCGCGGCCAGGGCCGCGGCGTACTGCCTCCACCACGCGTCGCGCAACCGCCCGCGCACAGAGCCGAGTTCGCGCTCCGCGTGATCGAGGACCGCGAGGGGGTGGCGCAGCGCCGGCGCGTTCCACTCCTCGGGCGCGAGCGCCCCCACGAGTTCGGGCAGCCACCGCGCGGCGAACTCCGGCGAGCAGCCCGCCAGCAGGCGCGCCGCGTCCCGGTCGCCGTACTCCGCGCGCACCCGGGGCACGAGCCGCTCGGCGAGCCCCCGCCGCCGTCCGTCGCGCAGCAGCCGCGCCAGGTCGGCGCGGACCACGGCGGGCGCGTCGTCGTACGCGGCCTCGACGGCGGCGTCCGGAAGGGCCAGGCGCCGCGCGCCGCGGAGCGCGTACCGGCGGACCACCGGATCGAGGTCCCCGAGCCGTGCCGCCAGGTGCTCCCCGTCCTCGGCGGCGAGGGCCGCCAGCGCCGCCAGCCGGCGCTCGTACGGGCCGAGGGCGTCCAACTCGGCGAGGAGCGGCTTCAGTTCGCCCTGCCGGGCGAGTCGGTGCGCGGTGACGGCGGTGAGCCGGAGCCGGGCGGAGTGGGAGAGGGGCGCGAGGGCGGCGAGCAACTCGCCGGCGGTGGAGATCATCGCGGGCATTGTGTCCCGAAGGGCCCGCCGGTGCCCAGCGAATATCGGCCCGGCGGACAGCGGACGGGCCTGGCGCGGGGCGGGGCTCCGGAGAGCACTCAGCCGGAGGCCGAGGCCGTGTCCGTGTCCGTGTCCGTGTCCGAGGCCGGGCCGGTGGACGGGGCCGGGTTCGGGGCCAGCACGCCGAACCACTGCTCGGCGCCGTACTCCTCGAACCGCTCCACCTCCGTGAACCCCAGCTTGGCCGCGAGGCGCATCGCGCGCTCGTTGGCGACCTGGGTGCTGAGCACCACCGGCTCGCCGGGCAGCGTGCCGGTGAACCAGCCGAGGGCCGCCGCGCACGCCTCGGCGGCGTACCCCCGCCCCCACGCCTCCGGCAGGAACAGGTAGCCCAGCTCGGCCTCCCCGCCCTCCGGGCGGACGTGCCCCGGCCGGTCCGCGCCGCGCCGGTCGAGCGTGATCATGCCGATCATCGCCCCGTCGAGTTCGACCACGAAGAGGCCGGGGCGCTGCCCGGGCACCTCCGGCACCGCCTTCTCGAGCTCGTCGCGCGGCCGGGAGCCACCTGTGTACGTGCCCACCTCCGGCGACGCGAAGAGTTCGACGAACGCCGCGCGGTCCCGGGCTTCGGAGCCGCGCAGGACGAGGCGTTCGGTCTCCAGGGGGGCGGGGGGCCAGGTGTTAGGTCCGAGTTCGGTCATGACGGGCAACCTAGCGCAGGCGCCTCGGGAGGCGAGCCGGAAGGGGAGAACCGGCCGTGCGCGGATGCGGGAAAGGGGGGCGACGGCCTCCGCACGCGTGGAGCGACCGCCTCCGCGCACCTCGGTGCGCGCGTCGACGCGCGCATCGGCCGGAAGGGCCGGCGATCACCCGGTTATGCTGCCTCGTTCCGGAGGCCAGCAGGAGGGAATCCCGTCATGAGCAGCGCCGTTCCGCCGTTCCCCGCCAGGATCGAGCTGAGGGGGGAAGGTCTCGTCCTGCGCGACTGGACCGAGGCCGACGTGCCCGCGATGCCGGACCTGTTCGACCACCCCGACATCGCGTACTGGACGCCGATCGTCTCGCCCTTCGACCACGCGGCCGCCGTCACGCGGCTCGAACGGGACCGGCGGATGCGGGCGGACGGCACGACCGTCCTGCTCGCCATCACCGTCGACGGCCACGCGCCGCTCGGCGAGGTGATGCTGCGCCGCCTCCCCGACGGCGGCGAGATCGGCTACGCCGTCGGACCGGCCCACCGCGGCCAGGGCCTGGCCGTCCGAGCGGTGCGGGTCATGGCCGAGTATGCTTTCGACGAGCTCGGGATGGAGCGGGTGGTCCTGGAACTGGAGGCGGAGAACGCCGCCAGCGTCGCCGTGGCCACCAAGGCGGGCTTCACCCTCCTCGACGTCCCCCTGATCGAGGGGGAGGAGAAGGGCCGCCCCTTCGTCCTGCAGACCTGGGGCCTGTCGCGCTCCTCCTGACGCCGTCGGCGCGGCCCGAGCCGCCGGACGACCGGTGGGAACGGCCGACAGGCCCGCGGATCAGGCGAGTCGAAGACCGAGCGGTCGGCGGATCGAAGGACCGTCGGGCGCGGTACGGGAACGGGAGCACGGTGTGAGCGGGGTCGGGGGACAGGACGGGGCGTCCGTGTCCGACGAGGAGTGGGAGCGGTTCCTCCGGGAGTCGGTGGAGGGGGCGGCCGGAGCTCCGGTGGAGCCGTCGGCGCGCGCCCGGGAGGCGGAGCGGCGGCTGAGGGAGAACCCCGGGCACCCGGAGGGCCGGCGTACGCACACACCGGCCCGGCCCCGGCGCGGGACGGGCCGGTACGCGGCCGGCCTGGTGGCGGCCGCGGCGCTCCTGGCGGTGGCGCTCTTCCCGCAGGAGGTCGTCGGGTGGTTCGGCGGCGGTGACGGCGGCGGCCGGGGCGGGACGCCGTCGGCCGCCGGGGCGGAGGGAGCGGGGGAGGCGCCCGGCGCCGAGGCCGCTCTGCGTCCCACCCTCGCCGACCCCTTCCGGGGCTCGCCCGCCGCCCGCTGGGCCGACGGGGCGGCGGGGATCGAGGTGCCGGCGGCCAGGGCGACCGGCTGGATGGACGCCGCCGGGGTCGAGCGGGCGCTGCGGCGGAGCCGCGACTTCCTGGTGGCCGCCGGGCTCGATCCCCGGGTGCTGCGCGGCGAGCGGCCCGCGAAGGCGATCGCGCTGCTGAACCCGCACCAGAAGGATGTCCAGGACTACCTCCGGGCGGCCCTGTCGCCGGCGGCCCCCACCCCCGAGACCGACCCGCTGCTGCTGTTCAGCCGCTTCCGGCCGGAGCAGGCGCGGCTGGTCGGCGACGTCGTCAAGACGCGCGGTCGGCTCACGTACCGGGAGGGGAGGCGGGGCGCGGTCGAGGTGACGGCGGACGTGACCTTCGTGTACCCGGTCACCCCGGCCGGCGGCGGGTCGGACGCCGAGGTGGTCCGGACGATCGTGCGGCGGGAAGTGGTGATGAGCTGGGACGACCCGTCCGAGGTCGTCACCCGGCCGGGCACGCTGTCCCTCGTCTCGTACGCGCTCGACATGACCAACGGGGGCTGCGCCGCCCCCACCGGCTTCTTCGTGCCGCCCTTCGGCGCGGCCCGCGAGCGCCCCGTCGACGAGAGCCGCCGGGTCGACCCGTACGACCGCACCAGGCCGATCGACACGGGCGACGGCATCACCACGGGCGAGGACTGCGCGACCGCCACCCGCTCCTAGCCCTGTGCCTGTCACGTCCGGGCAAGGGGCGAAGGACGCCGACTTCGCTTCCCCGCACGGCTGTTGACTTGCCACTCGCCGGTGCCGATGATCGCGCCCATGGCAGCTACCGCGGACGCGCTTCCGAAGTTCCCGCCCGGTTTCCTGTGGGGCGTCGCCACGGCGGCCCACCAGATCGAGGGCGCCGTCGCCGGGCGCGCGCCCTCGGTCTGGGACGCGTTCGGCGCCGGGGCCGGGCGGATCAGGGACGGCTCGACGGCGGACGTGGCCTGCGACCACGTGGCCCGGTACCGCGAGGACGTGGCGCTCGTCCGCGACCTGGGCGTGGACGCGTACCGCTTCTCGGTCTCCTGGCCGCGGGTGCTCCGGCCCGGCGGGCTCGACTTCTACGACCGGCTGGTCGACGAGCTGTGCGCGCAGGGCGTGCGGCCGGTGCCGACGCTCTTCCACTGGGACCTGCCGCTGGAGGTCGAGGAGGCGGGCGGCTGGCTGGAGCGCGACACGGCGGCCCGCTTCGCCGCCCACGCGGCGACCGTCGCGGAGCGGCTCGGCGACCGCGTCCGGAAGTGGATCACCCTCAACGAACCCGCCGAGCACACCCTCCTCGGCCACGCCCTCGGCGCGCACGCGCCCGGCAGGAAACTGCTGTTCGACGCGCTGCCGGTGGCCCACCACCAGCTGCTCGCGCACGGCCTCGCCGCGAACGCGCTGCGCGCGGCCGGCGCCACCGACATCGGCATCGCCAACTCGCACGGGCCGACCTGGCCCGCCTCCGGCGAGCGGGCCGACGTCGAGGCCGCCGACCTGTACGACACCGTCCTCAACCGGCTGTTCGCCGACCCGCTGCTCCTGGGGCGCTACCCGGACGGGTTCGGCGAGCTGATGCCGGGAGCCGACGTGGCCGCCGACCTGAAGGTGATCTCCGAGGGCACGCTCGACTGGTACGGGATCAACTTCTACCAGCCGACGAGGGCGGGCGCGCCCCGCGCCGAGGACGGCGAGTTCTCCGGGCTCGCCCTCCCCGCCGAACTGCCCTTCTCCGTGCGGGAGATCGAGGGGTACCCGGTGACGGACTTCGGCTGGCCGGTGGTCCCCGAGGCGCTCACCGAACTCCTCACCTCCTTCCGGGACCGCTACGGCGACCGCCTCCCGCCCGTCGTGATCACCGAGAACGGCTGCGCGTACGAAGCGCTCGACGACCAGGAGAGGATCGCCTACCTGGACGGCCATCTGCGGGCGCTGCACCGGGCGCTGGAGGCGGGCGTCGACGTCCGCGGCTACTTCGTCTGGTCGCTCATGGACAACTTCGAGTGGGCCGAGGGGTATACGAAGCGGTTCGGTCTCGTGCACGTCGACCACACGACCCAGAAGCGCACGCCGAGGGCCTCGTACGGCTGGCTGCGGGACGCGCTGCGGGCGCAGCGGGCATGACGGCCCTCGCGCTCGAGGAGCCGGCCGAACGGTTCGCGCCCGGCACCGGCCTGTCGGGGGAGGCGCTGCCCGCGTGGGTGACCGGCGACGGAGCGGCGGTGTCCCCGGTCGCGAACCCGCTCTTCGGCGCGCTGCTCGTACGGCGGATCGAGGGGTGGCCCGAGCGGCCGCGCCCGTGCGGGGCGGCGCGGGGCCGTTAGGCTGACGGGGTGACTCTGCTCCAGGACGGCGCCGCTCCGGATCCGTGGGACGCGGCGGCGCTGCGGCTGCTGGACGACCCGTACGTCTTCGTGGCCACCGGGCCCCGGCGGCACGAGGACTGGGCGCACGACGTCCACGCCGTGATGCACCGCGCGGTGGACGACCCCCGGGGCCGGCGCGGGCTGGACCCGGACCGGACCGACGACGTCCGCCACGCGCGGCCCGCCTACCCCTTCGCCCCGCCCGCCGCCGCCGAACTCCGCGCTCTCCTCCACCCCTTGGAGACGGAGGGGGCGGTCGGGGCCGTCGCCGTCATGGCCGAGGAGTGGCAGGGGGAGCTCCTGCCCGTCCGCTCCCGCCCCGACCGCGACGCCGTCCTCGCCGACGCCCGGACCCTCCTGCGGCGCTACGGACCCGCCGCCCGCTACTGGACCAACGCGCTGGCCGCCGCCCACGACCCGGCCCCGGACTTCGTCGCGGCGGGACTCGCCGGCACCCGTTCCCACCCCTTCGCCACCACCGAGTACCTCAAGGGCCTGGACATCTTCGAGGACCTGGGCGTGATCGCGGTGAGCGACGACGAGGTCGGCGTCTTCTGGTCGTTCGGCGCCTACTGACGGCACGGACCCGCGCGACGGCACGCGCGCACCGACAGCGCGCGCCCCCTGACGGCACGCGCGTCCCGGTCCGACCGGGGTCACGCGTCGAGGACAGGCTGGGCGGCGGCCGCCGCGGCCGCCGGGTCGGCCGCCTCGATGGCCGCGAGCAGCGCCCGGTGCGCGCCGGCCGTCGAATGGCGCATGCCGTCGGGACCGCCCTCGCCCTCCACTTCCCGCTCGGCCGCGCCGAACGGCACGGCCGAGCGGTGGAACTCCCGGAGTCGGTGGGCCCGGCCGAGCGCCACCGGCCCATGCGCCCGGCCCAACTGTCCGGCGGCCGGCGCCCGACCGGCCGCACCCGGCCGGACTGCCGGCGACGCCGTACCGTGGCAGGGCCGGGCGACCCCCGCCCTGCCACGGCGTCACCCCCGCCCCCCTTCCCGCACCATCGGAGACCACGCATGCGCACCCTCGTCACCGCGAGCCACGTGATCGGTTACGACCCCCGGACCGACGACCACGTCCTGTTCCGGGACGCCCAGGTCGTCTACGAGGGCTCCCGGATCGTCCACGTGGGCCACGGCCACGACCCCGCCGCCTGCGACGAGGTCATCGACGCCGGGCAGGCGGTGGTGGGACCGGGCTTCGTCGACCTGGACGCGCTCGCGGACATCGACCACGCCCTGCTGGACACGTGGCACGCGGACGAACGGGGCCTCGAGTGGTCGCGGGAGTACGTCCAGGCCGGCCCGGCGGCGGTGTTCGACGCGGAGGAACGGGCGTTCATCCGCGCGTACGCGCTGTCGCAGCTCCTCCGCAACGGCATCACCACCGCGATGCCCATCGCCGCCGAGACGCACTCCGACTGGGCGGAGTCCTACGACGACCTGGCGGCCACGGCCGCCGCCGCGGCCCGCCTCGGCCTGCGCGTGTACCTGGGCCCCAGCTACCGCAGCGGCGTTCCGGTCGTCACCCCCGACGGGGAGCGGGACATCTGGTGGGAGGAGGACAAGGGTGAGGAGGGCCTGGCCGACGCGATCCGTTTCGTACGCGACTTCGACGGCGCCCACGACGGCCTGATCCGGGGCGCGCTGCTGCCCTGCCGGATCGAGACCCTGACCCCGGAACTGATGCGGGCGACCGCCCTCGCGGCCGAGGAACTGGACTGCCCGGTACGGCTCCACTGCCTCCAGGGCACCGGCGAGCTGCGCCGTCTGGCGGCCCGCCACGCCACCACCCCGCTCGCCCTCCTCCGGGAGACGGGGCTCCTCGGCCCGCGGCTGCTGGTCCCGCACGCGATCTACATCGGCGGCCACAGCCAGGTCGACGCCCCCTACGCGGGCGAGCTCGACGAGCTGGCCACGATCGGGGGGATCGTGCACTGCCCGCACACGATGGTCCGCTACGGCGCCGCCCTGGAGGACTTCGACCGCTACCGCGCGGCCGGGGTGACCATCGCGATGGGCACGGACTCCTTCCCGCCGGACATGATCCGGAACATGGACTACGGCACCAACCTGTCCAAGCTGACCACCGGCCGCCTGGAGGCGGGCAGCGCGGCCGACTACTACCGCGCGGCCACCCTCGGCGGAGCGCGGGCCCTGGGCCGCACCGACCTCGGCCGCCTCGCCCCCGGCGCCCTGGCCGACCTGGTCGTCGTCCGCCTCGACCACCCCCGCACCGGCCCCGTCGACGACCCGGTCCGCACGATGCTCATGAACACCTCGGGCGCCGACGTCGACACCGTCGTCGTCAACGGCCGCACCGTCCTGCGCTCCGGCACCGTCCCCGGCATCGACGAGCCCGCCTGGCGCACCCGCGCCCAGGCCCTCTTCGACCGCATGAAGGCCGCCTACACCACCCGCGACTACCTCCACCGCCCCCCGCACGCCCTCTTCCCCCCGTCCTTCCCCACCGCCCCTGAGCGGCGGTGACGGGCCCTGCCGCCCCGGCCCCCCGCCGGGGCGGGGCCGGTGGGCCGACCGGGTGATGTCGGGGCGACGCGCGGCGGTCACCGGTCCGGCGGATCGATTCGCCTCCCGCCCGGCTCCGTAGGGTGGCCCCGATCCTTGATCATCTTCGGAAGGGACCCCTCCTGCCATGAAGCTGCGCTCCACCGTCGGCGCCTCCCTCGGCGCCCTCGCCCTCGTCCTGTCGACGGCGGGTTCGGCCCAGGCCGCCCAGGGCGAGTTCCACTACAAGTACGTCGACGGCTACGGCAAGGAACACCGCGTCACCCTGCACGACCCGCACGGCGGCAAGTGCATCAACCTGCACGCCGTCGGCGACGACGAGGACCTCCCCGGCTACGGTCCGCACAACGCCACCGACGCCGCCGTGACCGTCTACCTCGGCGCGGGCTGCCAGGGCCCCGAGTGGCGGCTGAGGGCCCACGGCAAGCCGGCCAAGGACACCCTGGAGGTCCGCTCGGTCCGCTTCGACGCCCCGCTCGCCGAGTAGGACGGCGGCCCCCGTCCGCACGGGCCCGTCCCCGGCCCCGCCGGGGGCGGGCCCGCGCGGTTGACTTGGAGCGCGCTCCAACGCCTAGCGTCCTGGGTGACGACCCCGATCTCAGGAGGCAGCATCATGGACGACGTCCCCACCCGGTACCTGGGCGACCTGGCGGTCTCCGCGCAGGGCCTGGGCTGCATGGGCATGAGCCACGGGTACGGCGCCGCGGACGACACGCGGTCCCTCGCCACCCTGCACCGCGCCCTCGACCTCGGGGTGACCCTCCTGGACACCGCCGACTTCTACGGCGCCGGGCACAACGAGGAGCTGATCGGCCGGGCCGTCGCCGGACGCCGCGACCAGGTGGTGCTGGCCACGAAGTTCGGCTTCGCCAACCGGCTGGGCGAGCCGACCCTGATCCGCGGCGACGCCGCCTACGTCCGGCAGGCGTGCGAGGCGTCGCTCCGCCGGCTCGGGGTCGACCACATCGACCTCTACTACCAGCACCGGGTCGATCCGCGGGTGCCGATCGAGGAGACCGTCGGGGCGATGGCCGAACTCGTCCGGGAGGGGAAGGTCCGCCACCTCGGACTGTCCGAGGCCGGCGCGGCCACGATCCGGCGGGCGCACGCGGTGCACCCGATCGCCGCGCTGCAGAGCGAGTGGTCGCTGTGGACCCGCGACCCGGAGGCGGAGGTCGTCCCGGTCTGCCGCGAACTCGGCATCGGCCTGGTCCCGTTCTCCCCGCTCGGGCGCGGCTTCCTGACCGGCCGGTACGGCTCGCTCGACGGACTGGCCGAGACCGACATCCGCCGTGGCCAGCCGCGTTTCGCCGACGGCAACCGCGAACGGAACCTGGCGATCGTCGCGAAGCTGAACGAGCTCGCTGGCGCGAAGGGGGTCACCGCCGGCCAGCTCGCCCTGGCCTGGGTCCAGCACCGGGGCGACGACGTGGTGCCGATCCCCGGCACCCGGCGGGAGCGCTACCTGGAGGAGAACCTCGCGGCCCTGGCCGTCGAGCTGTCCACCGGGGAGCTCGCCGCCGTCGAGGCCGCCGCCCCGCCCGGGCAGGTCGCGGGCGCCCGCTACGACGCGACCAGCCTCGCCTTCGTCGGCGGCTGAGCCCGCCGCGCCGCCGGAACGCGAACGGGGCGGGCCGGTGTCCCCGGACTCCGTCCGTGACACCGGCCCGCCCCGTTCGCACGGCTCAGCCGAAGGTCCGGCGCTCGCAGCTCAGGGAGACGCTGTCGTTCACGTCGGCGACCACCTGGTCGACGCCGGTGCCCTGGTTGCCGTCGCAGATCACGGCGTCGTTGCCGCGCACGCCGTCACGGACGACGATCGTGTCGTTGCCGGCGCCGGTGGCGATGAAGTCCGGGCCCGTGCCGGCGTTGACGGTGGCGTTGGCCCGGACGGACTCGGAGATGAACAGGCTGTCCCCGTTGTCGCCCAGCGAGATCTGCAGCGTGGTGACGCCGGGACCGCAGTCGGCGGAGATGGTGCTGCCCGCCAGTCGCCGGCACCCGTTGAACGCGGCGATGCCGGACTGGTCCTCGACGATCAGGTGCCCGTTGGCCTGGTTGATGCCGATGGTGACCACGTTGGCGACACCGCTGCGGGCCGCGAGCTGGACCGTGTTGCCGAAGCGGACCACGGTGGAACCGGGCGGTTCCTGCGCGGCGGCGGGCAGGGCGAACGCGGTCATGACCATGCCCGCCGCCAGAGCGGGGGCGGCGGCGCGGGCCAGGGCACGGGGGGCGAGCTTCATGCTGTCTGTTCTCCTTGCGTGAGGAGTGCGTGGGGGAGGAGCACCGGAGTCGGCGCCCTCGACGCCAGAAGAACACTAAGTAATCGTTCGTGCACTGTTGGTTACGGACGTTCGGGTGTCGGCCCGACGCCCGGGGGAGGCCCATCGGGTGACGGCCTCCCCCGGGCCCGGGTTCACCGGGACAACTCCTCGAGCGCCAGGACGGCGAAGGAGTGGTCCTGCTCCGGGGCGCCGCCGCCGACGCCGAGGGCACCGACGAGGCGGCCGTCGCGGTGGACCGGCAGGCCGCCGGCGATGAAGAGCAGCGGCCGGTCGAGGGCGGTGGGCAGCGAGTGGAACGGGCCGTCGGGCTTGACCAGGTCGACCAGATCGGCTGTGGGGGCGCCGAGCTGGAGGGCGGTGTACGCCTTGCGGGTGCTGGTCTCGCCCGAGATCAGCACCGCCCGGTCGTCGCGGCGGAAGGCGAGCAGGTGCCCGCCGGCGTCGAGCACGGTGACGCTGACGGTGACCCCGGCCGCCTCGGCGGCCCGGCCGACGGCGGCGATCAGCCGCTCGGCCTCGACGGTCGACAGCGGGGTGACGGTGGTGGTGCTCATGGCGCTTCTCCTGGGAGGTGGGGTACGGGGGGTGGGGTCAGTGGTGCACGGGGGGGCGGACGGGGGTGCCGGGGACCTCGGCCGGCGTGGCCGCGGGGGCACGGCGCTCCAGCGCGGCGGACCAGAGGGCGAGGCCGAGCGCCGCGGCGGCGAGGACGGCGCCGACCCAGTTCGGGGCGGTGTAGCCGAAACCGGCGGCGATGACGAGCCCGCCGAGCCAGGCGGCGAGCGCGTTGCCCAGGTTGAAGGCGCCGATGTTGACGGCGGAGGCCAGGGTGGGCGCGCCGTGCGCCTGGTCGAGGACGCGCTTCTGGAGCGGCGGCACGGTGGCGAAGCCGAGCGCCCCGACGAGGAGGACGGCGAGCGCGGCGAGGACCTTGTTGTGGGCGGCCACGGTGAACAGCGCGAGGACGATCGCGAGCCCGCCGAGGGTGGCGTACAGCAGGGGCATCAGCGCGCGGTCGGCGTACCGGCCGCCGAGCAGGTTGCCGAGGAACATGCCGATGCCGAAGAGCACGAGCAGCCAGGTGACGGCCCCCTCGGAGTACCCGGCGACACGGGTCATCATCGGCGCGATGTAGGTGATCGCGGCGAAGACGCCGCCGAAGCCGAGCACGGTCATCGCCATCGCGAGCAGCACCTGCGGATTGCGGAAGGCGGTCAGCTCCCCGCGCAGCCGGGCGCCCTCGGGGCGGGGCATGGCGGGGACGAGCTTCGCGATGCCGAGCAGCCCGACGACGCCGAGGGCGGCCACGATCGCGAAGGTGGTGCGCCAGCCGACGGCCTGCCCGATGAAGGTGCCGAGCGGCACGCCCACGATGTTCGCCACGGTCAGGCCGGTGAACATGGTGGCGATGGCCCCGGCCTTCCTGTCCGGCGCGACCAGATCGGCGGCCACGACCGAACCGATGCCGAAGAACGACCCGTGGGCGAGCGAGGCGACGACGCGGCCGGTCAGCATCAGTCCGAAGTCCGGCGCGAGCGCGGAGACCAGGTTGCCGACCACGAACAGCCCCATCAGCAGCATGAGCATCCGCTTGCGGCTCACCTTGTTGCCGAACACGGTCAGCACCGGCGCGCCGATGACGACGCCGAGCGCGTACCCGGTGACCAGCAGGCCCGCGGTGGGGATGGTGACGTCGTACTCGGCGGCGATCTCGGGCAGCAGCCCCATGATCACGAACTCGGTCGTGCCGATGCCGAAGGCCCCGACCGCGAGTGCGAGGAGGGCGAGGGGCATGGCCCGCCCCTTCCCGGAATTACTTGAGCGATCCCTTTGCATGCTTCGACAATAGTTGCAGACGCGCCATAAGCGCAAGCGAGGGTAATCCGTGTGCTCGGTATGACGGTGACGGCAAGCAGAAGCGCGCCTCCCGCGGGACGCCCACGTTTGCGACCGGAGGGAGGGGTGAGGCGCAGGGGTGACGGTGTACGCCCCGAGACAGGAGGAACCAGTCATGTCGCTGCTCGACGGACGGCGCGTCCTGGTGCTGACCACGAACTACGGCACCGAGGAGCAGGAGCTGCGCAAACCGGTGGAGGCGCTGCGCGAGGCGGGCGCCCGCGTCACCGTCGCCGCTCAGGAGCGCAAGCCCGTCCAGACCCTCGTCTCCGACCGGAAGCCGGGCGCCGAGGTCGAGCCCGACGCGACCCTCGCGGACGTCGAGGCCGGGGAGTTCGACGCGGTGGTGGTGCCCGGCGGCACCGTCAACGCCGACACCCTGCGCACCGACGAGGACGCGCGACGGCTCGTGACCGCGTTCGCCGAGGCGGGCAAGCCGGTGGCCGCCATCTGCCACGGCCCCTGGCTCCTGGCCGACGCAGGCCTCGTCAAGGGGCGGGAGATCACCTCCTACCCCTCGCTCCGCCCGGACCTCTCCCACGCCGGCGGCAGCTGGATCGACCGGGAGGTCGTCGTCGACATGGACGGCGGCTTCCCCCTGATCACGTCCCGCCGGCCGGACGACCTCGACGCCTTCTCCTCGGCCCTCGTCCAGGCCGTCAGCGCCCCGGCCCCGGCCTGAGAGCCTGAGACGAGCCGGCCGCCGGACCCGGGCCGGGGGACCGGCCGGGACGGCGGCGGCCTGCGGCGCCCGACGACCGGGAACGGGAACGGC
>NZ_JBEZUZ010000033.1:0-68361 GCF_040636735.1 Streptomyces sp. NPDC035033
ACCGCCGCCGCGAACGGAGCGATCTTCGCCTCCGCCAGCGCACGCACCGACTCCCGGAGCATCTCGTGCTCCTCGGAGGTCCGGTACAGGTCGAAATCTGCCGATCCCGCCACGTTCACTCACTCCCACGCTTGCTAACTACCGTTAAGTAACTCGAAGGGTAGGGCGTGAGCGGGGGCCTTGTCAGGGCACGACTATGCTCGGGCAGGCAGTTCCGCCCGACGTTCCTGGAGTCCCGCATGGCCCTGAAGATCACCGTGATCGGCACCGGATACCTCGGCGCCACCCACGCCGCGGCCATGGCGGAGATGGGCTTCGAGGTGCTGGGCCTCGACGTCGTGCCCGAGAAGGTCGAGCTGCTGTCCTCCGGCCGCGTCCCGATGTACGAGCCCGGCCTGGAGGAGCTGCTGGCCCAGCACGTCGCCGGGATCGAGGGCTCCACCGGCCGGCTGCGCTTCACCACCTCCTGGGAGGAGCTGGGCGCCTTCGGCGACGTCCACTTCGTCTGCGTGAACACTCCGCAGAAGCACGGCGAGTACGGCTGTGACATGAGCTACGTCGACGCCGCCTTCGCCTCCCTGGCCGGCGTGGTCCGCGAGGGCTCCCTGGTCGTCGGCAAGTCGACCGTGCCGGTCGGCTCGGCCGAGCGGCTGGCCGGGACGCTGCCCGAGGGCGTGGACCTGGCCTGGAACCCCGAGTTCCTCCGCGAGGGCTTCGCCGTCCAGGACACCCTGCGTCCGGACCGGATCGTCGTCGGCGTCTCCGGCGACGGCGCCGGGCGGGCCGAGAAGCTGCTCCGCGAGGTGTACGCGGCGCCGGTCGGCGCGGGCTCGCCCTTCGTCGTCACCGACTACCCGACGGCCGAGCTGGTGAAGACGGCCGCGAACTCCTTCCTCGCCACCAAGATCTCCTTCATCAACGCGATGGCCGAGGTCTGCGAGGCGGCCGGCGGCGACGTCGCCAAGCTGGCCGAGGCGATCGGCCACGACGAGCGGATCGGCGACAAGTTCCTGCGGGCCGGCGTCGGCTTCGGCGGCGGCTGCCTGCCCAAGGACATCCGGGCCTTCATGGCCCGCGCGGGCGAGCTCGGCGTCGACCAGGCGCTGACCTTCCTCCGCGAGATCGACTCGATCAACATGCGGCGGCGCGGCCAGATGGTCGAGATGACCCGCGAGGCGCTGGGCGGGAACTCCTTCCTGGGCCGCCGGGTCGCCGTCCTCGGCGCCACCTTCAAGCCGGACTCGGACGACGTCCGCGACTCCCCCGCGCTCAACGTGGCCGGTCAGATACACCTCCAGGGCGGCCAGGTGACCGTCTACGACCCCAAGGGCATGGAGAACGCCCGCAAGGTCTTCCCGACCCTCGGCTACGCGGAGACGGCCCTGGAGGCCGTCCGCGGCGCGGACGTGGTGCTGCACCTGACCGAGTGGCGCGAGTTCCGCGAGCTGGACCCGGCCGAGCTGGCCGCGGTCGTCTCCTCCCCGGTCGTCCTCGACGGACGCAACGCCCTGGACGGCGAGCGGTGGCGGGCGGCCGGCTGGACGTACCGGGCGATGGGCCGCCCGCGGGCCTAGGCCGTCCCTTCCGGACCGGGCCGGGTCAGGCGGCGACGGGCCTGATCCGGTTCGTACGGGACAGGAACTCGGCCTCCCGCAGGGCCCTGGTCGCGTTCCCGTGGGCCAGGCCCACCAGGTCCTGGGCCGGCCAGCCGCGCCGCAGCAGCTCCGCGAAGAGCGGTACGTAGCCGGCCGCCGGGGCCATCAGGTGGGAGAGGCCGGTGGAGCCGGGCCCGGCCCCCTCGCGCACCCGGTCGAGGGCGTCGGCGGCGGCCGCCGGGTCCTCCCCGACGGGGACCATGCAGACGGCGCCGTTCTCGCCGAGGAGGCGCAGCACGTCGTCCGGGAGGGCCTCCGGGGCGGCCCGGGTGAGCAGGGCGGGGGCGCGGGTGACGGCGAGGACCTCGCGGACGGTGTCCCGGTCGGCGCCGGAGAGGTCCACGGCGAGGCCGATGCGGTTCATCTCGCGGACCGCCTCGCGGGCGAAGCGGTCGAAGCCGGTGAGGTTCACGGCCCGGACGCCGAGGGCGTGGTACGCCCGCAGGGTGGCGGCGGAGCCGCCGAGCGCGGTCCAGCCCACCGGCCCGAGGAGGGCGGCGACCCGGCCGCAGTCGCGGGCGTGGCCCATCTCCGAGGTGGTGTGCGCCAGGCGCAGGTCGTCGGGGCAGGCGGCGACGAGCGCGCGGACGGTGTCGAGGCGGCGCAGGGTGCCGAGGACGCCGTCGTCGGGGTCCACATGCAGCGACCAGAACTGGGCGCCGGTCTCCCGGGCCCGGGCGGGCGGCAGGTCCTCGGGGTCGAGGAGCGCGGGGAGCTCGGTGTGTCCTTCGAGGACGGGCTGGGCGGCGAGGAGGGCCCGGGCCCGGGCGGTCTCGTCGAGCGGCGGCGGGGCCTGCTCCGGGGGTTCCGGCGCGCCGAGGGCGCCGGAGGCGGCAGAGGGGCGGGGACGGTCGTCCAGGTCTGCCATGGCACTGTTCACACTTCCGGACTCGGTGGCGCGGCACCACCCCGCCGGAGGGGCGGGGCAGTACCGTCCACGGTGCCACCGGGGCCCGGGCGGAGCCCGCCGGGCTGCGCCGTACGGGTGAGGCCCGGTCAGGCGCCGTCGAGCTGCTCCAGGGTGGCGTGGGAGGCGGGGGTGCGGGCGGACAGGTCGCGGGCGGCGTCCTCCGCGTCGCGGAGCACGCGGACCGCGTTCGACCAGGTCAGCTTGGTGAGGTCGGCGCGGGACCAGCCGCGGTCGAGGAGCTCCGCGATCAGGTGGGGGTAGCCGGAGACGTCGTCCAGGCCGGCCGGGGTGAAGGCGGTGCCGTCGTAGTCGCCGCCGATGCCGATGTGGTCGACGCCGGCGACCTCGCGCATGTGGTCGAGGTGGTCGGCGACGGTGGCGGCGGTGGCGACCGGGCGCGGGTGCTCGGCCTCGAAGGCGGCGTGGAGGGCCTTCGCGCGCGGGGTGGTGTCGAGGTGGTGGAGGCCGTGGGCGCGGAGGTTCTCGTCGGCGCGCAGGGTCCACTCGACGGCCGCGGGCAGGATGAACTTCGGGACGAAGGTCGCCATCGCCACGCCGCCGTTGGCGGGCAGCCGCTCCAGGACGTCGTCCGGGACGTTCCTCGGGTGGTCGCAGACCGCGCGGGCGGAGGAGTGGGAGAAGATCACCGGCGCGGCGGTCTCGTCGAGGGCGTCGCGCATGGTGGTGGCGGCGACGTGCGAGAGGTCGACGAGCATGCCGCAGCGGTTCATCTCGCGGACGACGGCGCGGCCGAAGGCGGTGAGGCCGCCGTGCCGGGGCTCGTCGGTGGCGGAGTCGGCCCAGTCGTTGTTCTCGTTGTGCGTGAGGGTCATGTACCGCACGCCGAGGGTGTGGAAGGCGCGCAGGGTCGCGAGGGAGTTGGCGATCGAGTGGCCGCCCTCGGCGCCCTTGAGGGAGGCGATCCGGCCCTCCTCGCGGGCCTTGACGAGGTCGTCGGCGGTCCGGGCGGGCGCGAGGTCGGCCGCGTACCGCTCGACCAGCCGGTCGACGGCGTCGATCTGCTCCAGGGTGGCGCTGACCGCGCGGTCGCCGGCGAACCGGCCGGGGACGTACACGGACCAGAACTGGGCACCGACCCCGCCGGCGCGGAGCCGGGCGAGGTCGGTGTGGAGGGTGGCCGAGCGGTCGCCCGCGATGTCGAGCGCGTCGAGGTCGTAGCCGCACTGTTCGCGCAGCGCCCACGGGAGGTCGTTGTGCCCGTCGGCGACGGGGGCCTCCGCGAGGAGGGCGCGCGCCTCGGCGAGCCGCTCGGCCGCGCTCACTTGCCGAACCCGAAGGAGTCGGCGCCGGCGACCTTGGCGCGCAGCCGCTTGCCCTTCTCGGTGGCCTGGCCGTTGAGGTCCTGGAGGAAGTCGCCCATCCGGGCCTGGAGCTCGGGGTCGGCCGAGGCGAGCACGCGGACGGCGAGCAGGCCCGCGTTGCGCGCGCCGGCGACGGAGACGGTGGCGACCGGGATGCCGGCGGGCATCTGGACGATCGAGAGCAGCGAGTCCATGCCGTCGAGGTACTTCAGCGGCACGGGGACGCCGATGACCGGGAGCGGGGTGACGGAGGCGAGCATGCCCGGCAGGTGGGCGGCGCCGCCGGCGCCCGCGATGATCGCCTTGAGGCCGCGGCCGGCGGCCTCCTCGCCGTACGCGATCATCTCGCGCGGCATCCGGTGCGCGGAGACGACGTCGACCTCGTACGGGATCTCGAACTCGTCGAGCGCCTGGGCGGCGGCCTCCATGACGGGCCAGTCGGAGTCGGACCCCATCACGATGCCGATGAGCGGGTTGCTCGCCTGGTTACTCAACGATCGTCCCTCGCAGGTAGTCGGCGGCGTGGCGGGCGCGCTCCAGCACCTCGTCCAGGTCGTCGCCGTAGGTGTTGACGTGACCGACCTTACGCCCGGGCTTCACGTCCTTGCCGTACATGTGGATCTTGAGCTGGGGGTCCCTGGCCATGCAGTGCAGGTAGCCCTGGTACATGTCCGGGTAGTCGCCGCCGAGGACGTTGCACATCACGGTCCACCGGGCGCGCGGGCGGGGGTCGCCGAGCGGCAGGTCGAGGACGGCCCGGACGTGGTTGGCGAACTGGCTGGTGATCGCGCCGTCCATGGTCCAGTGGCCGGAGTTGTGCGGGCGCATCGCCAGCTCGTTGACGAGGATCCGGCCGTCGGTGGTCTGGAAGAGCTCCACGGCCAGGTGGCCGACGACGCCGAGCTCCTTGGCGATCCGCAGGGCCAGCTCCTGGGCCTGCCCGGCCAGCTCCTCGTCGAGGTCGGGGGCGGGCGCGATCACGGTGTCGCAGACGCCGTCGACCTGGCGGGACTCGACCACCGGGTAGGCGACGGCCTGGCCGTGCGGGGAGCGGACGATGTTCGCCGCGAGCTCGCGGACGAAGTCGACCTTCTCCTCGGCGAGCACGGGCACGCCGGCGAGGAAGGGGTCGCGGGCGTCCTCGGCGGTGCGGACGAACCAGACGCCCTTGCCGTCGTAGCCGCCGCGCACGGTCTTGAGGATGATCGGGAAGCCGCCGACCTCCTCCGCGAAGGCGACCGCGTCGGCCGGGTCGGCCACGATGCGGTGCCGGGGGCTGGGCGCGCCGATCTCGTCGAGCTTCGCCCGCATCACCCCCTTGTCCTGGGCGTGCACCAGGGCGTCGGGCCCGGGGCGGACGGGGATGCCGTCGGCCTCCAGGGCGCGCAGGTGCTCGGTGGGGACGTGCTCGTGATCGAAGGTGATCACGTCGCAGCCGCGCGCGAACTCACGGAGCGTGTCCAGGTCGCGGTAGTCGCCGATGACGACCTCGCCGGCCACCTGCGCCGCCGAGTCCTGCGGGGTGTCGCTGAGGAGCTTGAACTTGATGCCGAGGGGGATGCCCGCCTCGTGGGTCATGCGGGCGAGCTGCCCGCCGCCGACCATGCCTACTACCGGGAACGTCACCCTCTTAGGGTATCCGCACCATCGGTGAACACTCGTCCGGCTGTGTCTTGCCACAAGGCGTGACGGCGCGCCGACGGGTTTTCCACAGGTTTCGGGCTACCCGGGCGGGTGACAGGGGAGGCTGGTTAGCATGGATGGGTTGACGTCACCAGGACGTCACCCGACGGACGGACCGACCCCCATGAGCGAACCCGGCGCGCTGCGGATGCGACTCGCCCTGCTCGGCCGCGAGGTCGCCAAGTTCGGTGTGGTCGGCGGACTCGGCGTCCTGGTCAACCTGGCGGTCTTCAACCTGGTCCGGCACACCACGGAGCTTCCGGTGGTGCGGGCGAGCCTGATCGCCACGATCGTCGCCATCGCCTTCAACTACGTGGGGTTCCGTTACTTCACGTACCGCGACCGCGACAAGTCGGGCCGCACCAAGGAGATGACCCTCTTCCTGCTGTTCAGCCTGGTCGGGCTGGTCATCGAGAACGGGATCCTCTACGCGGCGACCTACGGCCTCGGCTGGAACTCACCGCTGGCCAGCAACTTCTTCAAGTTCTTCGGCATCGGCGTGGCGACCCTGTTCCGCTTCTGGTCGTACCGCACCTGGGTCTTCCGGGCGCTGCCCGCGAAGGAGGCGGTGCAGACCGCCGAGTCCTTCCTGGAGCGGGCCGAGCCGGTGGCGCCGCGGCAGGCCCGCCGCCGGCAGCCCGACCACGTGTAGCCCTCACCGCACGGGGCGCGCCGGGGGCTCCTTCTGGACGCTGCGGGCCTCGCGGCTGAGGAAGAGGGCGAAGACCGGGGGCTGGAGCTGGAGCAGTTCCAGGCGTCCGCCGTCGGCCTCGGCGAGGTCCCGGGCGACCGCGAGGCCGATGCCGGTGGAGCTGCGGCCGCTGACCGCCCGCTCGAAGATCCGCGCGCCGAGGTCGGCGGGGACGCCGGGGCCCTCGTCGGTCACCTCGATCACCGACTGGTTGCCGGTGACGCGGGTGCGCAGGGCGACGGTGCCGCCGCCGTGCATGAGCGAGTTCTCGATGAGGGCGGCGAGGACCTGGGCGACCGCGCCCGGGGTGCCGATGGCCCGCATGTCCTGCTTGCCGGAGCGGACGATGGCGCGGCCGGCGCTGCGGTAGGCGGGGCGCCACTCCTCGATCTGCTGCTTGACGACCTCGTCGACGTCGAAGGCGACGGCGGAGCCGGAACGGGGGTCGCGGGAGTTGGTGAGCAGCCGTTCGACGACGTCGGTGAGCCGCTCGACCTGGGTCAGCGCGATCGTCGCCTCCTCCTTGACCGTGTCCAGGTCGTCGGCGAGCGCGACCTCCTCCAGGCGCATGGAGAGCGCGGTCAGGGGGGTGCGGAGCTGGTGGGAGGCGTCGGCGGCGAGCCGGCGCTCGGCGGTGAGCATCCGGGCGATCCGCTCGGCGGAGGCGTCGAGCACGTCCGCGACCCGGTCCAGCTCGGGGACCCCGTACCGCTTGTGCCGGGGCCGGGGGTCGCCGGAGCCGAGCCGTTCCGCGGTCTCGGCGAGGTCGGTGAGCGGGGAGGCGAGCCGGTTGGCCTGGCGCACGGCGAGGAGGACGGCGGCGATGACGGCGAGGCCCGCGACGGCGCCGATGATCAGGGCCGTGCTGCCGACCTCGGAGGTGACGGCGGAGCGGGACTCCTCGACGACGACGGTCTCGCCGCGCTCGCCCTCCGCGGAGCCGCGGATCACGCTGCCGGTGGGGCGGGTGCCGATCTCGATGGGGGGCCGGCCGGGGATGGTGACGAGCGCGTACCGCTTGGCGCCGCTCTGCTCCGCGAGGATGTCGGGGTTGACCGGTTCGCCGCCGATCAGACGGCTGTCGACGATCGAGACGATGCGGAGGGCTTCGGCCTCGACGCTCTCCTGGGCGCTGCTGGTGATCGTCCTCGTCTCGACGAGGACGAGGGAGACGCCGAAGACGGCGATCACGACGAGGACGACGGCGAGGGTGGAGGTGATGAGGCGGCGGCGCACTTGCCCTCCCGGGCGGGGGTACGGGTTCTTCGGCGGGGCCCTTGTCGGCGCGGCGGGGCCGGGGCCTTGCTCGGTGCGGCGGCCTCGGGTGCGGGGCCCGTCGACGCGGCGCGCTCGTGGTGCGGGTTCAGGCGCGGGGACCCGGGCGCGGCCGAGGGCGCCGTCCGCCGTGCCCACCCGTTCCGCCCTGGGGGCGCACCCCTGGACGAAGCCCTCGGACGAAGCCCTCGGGGGAAGAACGCGTGCCCACGGCGGGGGCGGCTCGGTCAGCTCTTCTCGAAGCGGAAGCCGACGCCTCGGACGGTGGCGATGTAGCGGGGGTTCGCCGCGTCGTCGCCGAGCTTCTTGCGGAGCCAGGAGATGTGCATGTCGAGGGTCTTGGTGGAGGACCACCAGGTGGTGTCCCAGACCTCGCGCATCAGCTGGTCGCGGGTGACGACCCGGCCCGCGTCGCGGACGAGGACGCGGAGGAGGTCGAACTCCTTCGCGGTGAGCTGGAGTTCCTCGTCGCCCATCCAGGCCCGGTGCGACTCGACGTCGATGCGGACGCCGTGGGTGGCGGGGGCGGGGGCGGGCTCGGTGGCGCCGCGCCGGAGGAGGGCCCGGACGCGGGCGAGGAGTTCGGCGAGGCGGAAGGGCTTGGTGACGTAGTCGTCGGCGCCCGCGTCGAGCCCGACGACGGTGTCGACCTCGTCCGCGCGGGCGGTGAGGACCAGGATCGGGACCGTGTGACCTTCGGCGCGCAGCCGCCGGGCGACCTCCAGGCCGTCCATGCCGGGCAGGCCCAGGTCGAGCACGACCAGGTCGACGCCGCCCTGGAGGCCGGTGTCGAGCGCGCTCGGCCCGTCCTCGCGGACCTCGACCTCGTACCCCTCTCTCCGCAGGGCGCGGGCCAGCGGCTCCGAGATGGATGCGTCGTCCTCGGCGAGCAGTACACGGGTCATGGGGTGATGGTAGTCCGCACGGGTGCCGGGCCGGGGCGGGATCGCGAGGGCTCGATGATCACCTCGGATGCAGGGTGCGTAACCTGGGGATCACCTTGGAATGGGGCCCGTTGGTTCCATGGTCACCTGTGATCCATCTCTCAAGTCCTTCCATATCCGGCACTGTCGTGTCGTATGGTGGCGAGACGTCTGTAGCGGTAATCGGGGACCTTTGGCCTGCTTCGTCAGCCAAGGTCCTCTTTTCTGCGCGAGGCCGGCCCTGCCAGCCTTGAGACGGTGAACGACCTGTGGGCCGGGTCCCGGCGCGTGAAGGCGCGCGACGGGGCGTGGATCCCGGAGGGGTGCGAACGCTCCCGTCCGGTGCCGGCCACCCCCCACCGGGCGCGTCACGCTCACGAGGCGTCGCGTCCCGACAGAGCAAGGATCGACATGGCGGCAACGACCGTTCCCGCGGGTTCGGAGAAGACCTTCTTCGGGCACCCCCGCGGCCTCGCCACCCTCTTCATGACCGAGATGTGGGAGCGCTTCTCCTACTACGGTATGAGGGCGCTTCTCGTCCTGTACCTGGTCTCCGGTGGCGCCGACGCCGCCGTGGGCAGCCAGGGTGGCGGCCTCGCCATGACGGCGGCCACGGCCACGGCCATCTACTCGGTGTACGTGTCGATGGTCTACCTGATGGCGATGCCCGGCGGTTGGTTCGGTGACCGCGTCTGGGGCGCCCGCAAGACGGTCGCCATCGCCGGCTTCGTGATCATGGCCGGTCACCTGTCGCTGGCCCTTCCCGGCCAGGCGATGTTCTTCGTCGGTCTGGCGCTCGTCGCGGCCGGTTCCGGTCTGCTGAAGGCCAACATCTCGACGATGGTCGGCCACCTCTACGACGGCCCGGACGACCCGCGCCGCGACGGTGGCTTCACCCTCTTCTACATCGGCATCAACCTCGGTGCCTTCGTCGCCCCGTTCGTCGTCGGCACCGTCGGCGAGAAGGTCAACTGGCACCTCGGCTTCGCGCTCGCCGCGGCCGGCATGGGTCTGGGTCTGCTCCAGTTCCTGATCGGCACCAAGAACCTGAGCCCGAAGAGCAACGTCGTCCCGAACCCGCTGTCCCCGGCCGAGCGCAAGGGCGTGCTGGTCAAGGTCGCGCTGGTGGTCGTCCTCGCCGCCGCCTTCTACGGCGTCGTCGTCGCCCTGGGCATGTACACCCTGAACTGGGCGCTCGTCCCGATCACCCTCGCCGGCCTGATCATCCCGGTCGCCGTCCTCGTCCGCATCAAGCGCGACAAGGACCTCTCGTCGGCCGAGCAGTCGAAGATGACCGGCTACATCTGGTTCTTCGTCGCCGCCGCCGTCTTCTGGATGATCTACGACCAGGGCGGTTCGACCCTGTCGCTGTTCGCCGACGACAAGACCGCCGACACCGTCTTCGGCTTCGGCTTCCCGGCCACCTGGTACCAGTCCCTGAACCCGCTCTTCGTCATGGCGCTGGCCCCGGTCTTCGCCTGGCTGTGGCTGTGGCTGGCCCGCAAGAACCAGGAGCCGAACACCATCGTGAAGTTCGCGATGGGTCTGGTCCTGGTCGGCGCCTCCTTCTTCGTCTTCATCGTCCCGATGAACATGGCGGGCGGCGGCGACAAGGTCTCCCCGATGTGGCTCGTCTCGATCTACATGATCCAGACCATCGGTGAGCTGTGCCTCTCCCCCGTCGGCCTCTCGGTGACCACGAAGATGGCGCCGCAGAAGTACGCCTCCCAGATGATGGGCGTCTGGTTCCTCGCCGTCACCGCCGGTGACTGCACCACGGGTCTGCTCTCGCTGGCCGGTGTGGACCTGAACGGCACCGGGATCATCGCCCTGGAGGCGACCCTGGCGGTCGTCGCGGGCTTCGCGGTCTACATGTACCGCAAGAAGGTCCAGGCCCTCATGGGCGGCGTGCACTGACACGCGTGACGTCCGGGGCGGCCCCGGAACACCTCGGGGTGTTCCGGGGCCGCCCCGTTTCCGCCTCCTAGCGGCCGCGGCGGGCCGGCCGCCACGGGGTGAAGGTGAAGACCGCGCCGCCGAGGAGGATCGCGGTGCCCGCGACCAGGCCGAGGGCGCGCAGCGCGCCGTCGTCCTCGGCGCCGGTCTGGGCGAGGCCGCCACCGCCGGAGCCCGGGCCGGAACCGTTGCCGTCCGTGCCGCCGTTGTCGCCGGAGCCGGGGGCGCCGCCGGACTGCTCGGTGGTGTCGAGGGTGAGGGAGGCCTCGACCGCGCCCTTCACCTGGCAGGGGATCTTGATCGGTTCGGCGCCGGGGGCGAGCGCGACGGTGATGGTGAGCGCGCCCGGGGAGAGCGTCGCCCTGCCGGTGGCGCCGGGCTTGTAGGTGCCCTTCATGTCGGTGAGGCTCACCGGGTCGTTCATCTTGAGCGCGGTGGGGTTGGGCGCGCCGGTGACCTTGACGGTGCCGCTGTCGTCCCCGCCGATCCTGATGTCCATGCTGGGCGTGAGGGCCTTGGCGGGCAGGGGCGCCGGGCTGTTCATGACGCCCTTGGCCGTCTTGACCGTGAGGTCGTACGCGCCGCCGTTCTTCCTGGCGCTGACGGTGACCTTGGAGTTGATCGAGGCGGGGCCGGGGGACGTGCAGGCGAAGGCGACCTTGACCTCCTTGCCCGGGAAGTCGGTCCGCCCGCCGCCGGAGCCGCCGCCGTCCGAGCCCCCGCCGCCGTCCGACCCGCCACCGGAGCCGGAACCGGAGCCGGAGCCGGACCCGGAACCGCTGCCGCTGCCGCTGCCCGAGCCGGAGCCGCTGCCGGAGCCCGAGCCGCCGCTGTCGGAGCCGCCGCCCGCGCTCACCTTGATCGTGGCGCCGACCGGGACCCGCTCCTCGGGAGCGCACTTGGTGTCCGTGGACAGCGGCTTCGACACGTTGATCGTGTACGCGTCGGGCGTCAGGGTGACGTCGCCCGCCGCGGTCAGCTTCAGCGTGCCCTTCATCTCCGGCAGGACCATGGGCGAGTTCTTGGGGATGGGCGGGTTCTGCCGGGGGCCGGACAGGGCGAACGTGCCGCTCTGCGCCCCGCCGACCTTCATGGTGCCGGTCGGCTTGACCGTGTTCGCCTCCAGGTCGATCACGCCGGGGTTCTTGGAGGCCGCCCGCACGGTCTTCCAGACGACCTCGACGGTGTCGCCTACCTCGGCCGTGGCGGGGGCGGTGACCAGTACCGTCGTGGTGCCCTGGACCGGCGGGAGGCGGGAGATCGACGGCGGGATGCACTCCGTCCTGAACGAGATCTGGGCGGCCTGGGCGGGACCGGCGGAAAGCAGGATCCCCGCGCCGCCGAGCATCAGCGCGATCCCGGCCGCGCTCATCCTCCGTTGCGTGCTCACGAATGTCCCTTCGTCGTCGTCTGGCTGTTCTCGGACGGTGCGGAGTCGGGGAGGAACCACGGCAGGGCCGCGGTCGTCCCGATGCCGTCCGCGTCCGCCGGTACGGGGACGGGGACGGAGGCGCGGTTCCGGCCGCCGGCCCGGTCGACGAGGACCATGCCGATCCGGAAGAGGGCGGCGGGGACGACCACGGCGAGCAGGACCCAGAAGAGGACCACGCCCCAGGGCCGGCCCACCCTCCAGGGCTGCTCGGCCAGGACCTTCCCACCGTGGGAGACGGAGACCCGGTAGTCGCCGTGGGCGCCGGCGGCGAGCTCGACGTCCAGCTCGATCCGGGCCTTCTGCCCGGGTTTCACGGTGCCGCGCCACTGGTGCTCCTCGTCGCGGGGGGCGAGGACGCCGCGGGCGGTGCCGACGAGGAAGACCGGGTCGCGGACGGGGGCCGTGCCGAGGTTCCCGACGGTGAGCACGAGGGTGCGGCTCGGCGGTGCCCCGAACCAGGTCAGCACCCCGCTGGAGCCCTCCAGGCGGGCGGCGGCGAGGACGGCGAGCCGCCCGTCGCCGGCGGTGTCGGGGAGCGGGGCCGTGGGGTGCCCGCCGACGGTGAGGGCGGCGTCGACGACGTCCTGCTGTCCGGTGACGCCGGCGACGTGCACGACGCAGGGGCAGGGCTCGGGCGGGGCGACGACCGGCAGCTTGACGCTGAAGGCGCCGCGCGGGTCCACGGTGGCGGCCCGGCCGTCGGTGTTGGCGCACGAGTTGGTGCCGCCGACGACGCCCTTCTCGGGGGTGCCCCGGCCGCAGAGCAGCACCATGAGCAGCGCCCCCGCCTTCCAGCCGGTGCCGCTGACGGTGATCTCGTCGCCCTTGGGGGCCTGGTTCCGGGAGACGGCCACCGCGGGGTCGCCCTCGGCCGGCGCGGGATGCGCGGGCACGGCCGGGAGCAGGGCGAGGGCGAGGGCCGTGAGCAGCGCGGCCAGGGCCGTGCGGGCGCGGGCGGCCGGTCTCATGCGGTTGCTCCCTTCGTACGGCTCCGGCGCCGCCCCCGGCTCCGGCGCCGGGCCCCGTACGCGGTCGCGCCCGCCGCCGCGAGCAGCGCGGCGGCGGAGCCGGCGAGGGCGGGCGCGGAGGCGAAGACGGCGGCGGTGGCGGCGGTGGCGGGGGCGGCCCCGGCGGCGGTGGCGGTGAGCCGGACGGTGACGGAGTCGAGGGCGGGCGGGTCGGGCCAGGGTTCGGTGCGGGCGGCGCGCTCGCCGGGGCGGAGGGTGAGCGGCAGGGCGCGGCCGGGGCGGTCGAGGACGGTGCCGAGGAGGCCGTCGGCGCGGACGGCGAGCCGGGGGCGGTCGAGGACGGTGCTGCCGCGGTTGACCAGGGTGTAGTGGAGGGTGCCGGTGGCGCGGTCGACGCGGGCGTCCTCGACGGTGAGGGCGGCGAGCCGGGGCCCGCTGACCTTCAGCCGCAGGTCGACGGCGGTCCGCCGGCCGCCGGCCGCGGCCCGGACGGTGCCGCGGTGCTCGCCGGGCGGGGTGGCGGCGGTGACGGTGACGGCGAAGGGCACGTCGGCGCGGGTGCGGGCGGGCACGGTGACGGTGCGGGCGGCGAAGGCGACGGCGGCGGGCCCCTCGCCGGTGAGGGTGACGGTGAGCGGGCGGGGCCCCGGGTTGGTGACCGAGAGGGTGTCCTCCAGGACGCTGCCGGCGGGGCCCTCCAGGTAGGCGTACGGCCGTCCGGCGGCGGGGGCGGCGGTCCACTGCGGGGCGGCGGGGGGCGCGGCGCCGAGCGCGCCGAGGACGGCGCCGGCGGCGAGGAGCGCGTACCGGGCCCTGCTCACGGCCGGCCCGGGCGGGGGCGGCGGGTGAGCCAGAGCAGGCCGCCGACGCCGCCGAGGAGGACGGTGCCGCCGAGGGTGCCGAGCGCGGCGGTGGTGGGGAGGCCGCCGGTCCGCGGCAGTTCGCCGCCGGGCAGGCCGCCGGCCGCCTCCTCCTCGGCGGGCGTCCCGGTGTCCTTCTCCGGGAGGCCGGTGACGGTGAGGGTCAGGGAGGGGGCGGGGTCGTTCGCGGGCTCGCAGACGGCGGCGTCCATGCCGAGGGCGCGGACGGTGAGCGGTCCGGCGGTGAAGGTGACCGTGCCGTTGCGCTTCGGCGCGTAGGTGCCGGTGAGGGTGCCGATCCGGATGGGGGTGAAGGCGGGGACCGCGGCGGCGTTGGGGACGCCCTTCACCCGGACGGTGCCCTCGTCGTCGCCGCCGAGGACGAGGTCGGCGCGGGGGGTCATGACGCCCTTGGGGAGTTCGACGGGGCTGTCGGAGACTCCCTTGTCGAAGGTCATGGTGATCGCGTAGGCGTCGCCCTTCCGCTCGGCCGTGATGTCCACGGGCGAGACGGCCTCGCGGTCGCCGATCTTCGTCTCGCACGCGTACCTCACGTCGACGACCTCGGCGCGGGCGGCGGGCGCGGCGGCCAGGCCGGCCGGTCCCCAGACCGCCGCGGCGGCCGCGAGCACGACGGCCGTCCTCCTCCGGTTCGGCTTCCTGTCCACCCGCGACCCCTCACCGCATGTTACTGACGGTCTTTCAGATTGGGCGTCAAGGTACGCCCGGGGCCGTACGGAGGGAAGAAGCGCGACGGTGAAAGTCCGGTGCCCGGCGCGGCCGGGCGCGGGCGGGCGCCGGGAACCGCCGGACGGGCGGGGCCCGTTCGGCCAGAGCCGTCAGGAGGGCGGGGCGGGAGCGGCCGGAACGGTCAGGCGGGCGAGGCGAGTTCGGCCCAGACCGTCTTCCCGGGGGCGCCGGGGACGCGCTGGACGCCCCAGTCGAGGCAGAGCCGCTGCACGATGAACATGCCGTGCCCGCCGGGGCGTCCGGCCCGGTGCGGGGTGCGGGGGGCGGGGTGCCCGGCGCCGCGGTCGGTGACCTCCAGGCGGACGGTCCGGGCGAGGCGGACCACCCGGAGCCGCTCGGGGCCCTCGGCGTGCAGGCAGGCGTTGGTGACCAGTTCGGAGACGACGAGCAGGACGTCCTCGGCGGCGGCCCTGCGGTCGGCGGTGGCGGCGGGGAGCCAGCCCCACTCGGTGAGCGCCGACCGCGTGAAGTCGCGGGCGAGCGGGACGGTGCCGCTGGTCTCGCCGA
This sequence comes from Streptomyces sp. NPDC035033, assembly GCF_040636735.1. NCBI lineage: Bacteria > Bacillati > Actinomycetota > Actinomycetes > Kitasatosporales > Streptomycetaceae > Streptomyces > Streptomyces sp. NPDC035033. The sequence goes on from NZ_JBEZUZ010000033.1 coordinate 14,933, forward strand.
GCGCGAGCGTACGCACCTCGGAAGCCTGGTCCATCAACGCTTCACCTCACCGGTCGACGAGACAGCAGGGACAGGGACGGGCAGAAGGGGTGTGCCGGGGGTCCGTCCGGGGGGTCAGCCCGACCCGGGGAGGGCCGTGGCGAGGGTCTCGTGCAGGGTGAAGACGGCCTCCGCGCCGGTGATCCGGAAGACCCGGGCCACCGCGGGCCGCATGGCCACCAGATGGACCCCGCCGCCGGCCGCCTCGGCCCGCAGCCGGGCCGCGAGGAGGACGTTGAGTCCGGTGGAGTCGCAGAAGCCGAGTTCCGCGCAGTCGACGACGAGCCGGGCGCGGCCCGCGTCGAGCGCCGCGTCGAGCGGGACGCGCAGCAGTTCCGCGGTGTGGTGATCGAGCTCACCCGTCGGGACGAAGAGTTGGGTGCCGTCCGCCACGACCCTGGTCTCGACCCGCAGCCGCGCGGGCTGCGCATTGCCGACGTGCTGGCGCTCCATGGCCGGGTCCCTCCTCGCTCGCCTCCACGGGAACCCTACTAGCGGGGCCCCGTCCGGCGCACACGAGCCCCCCAGGAAACCACACATACCGGACTATTGCCACTTGCAACGATCAGTGCCGAGCAGGTAGGGCTAGTAAGGAACACCCGAACCAGCCGGCTTTGGAGGCGCCGCAAACCGCACCCGGACACCCGTTCCTGGAGGAGACCCATGTCACCCCGGCTCGACGCCCCGCGCACCCCCACCGCGCCGTCGACACCCGCCCCGTCCCGCCCCGCCACCCCCGCGCCCGCCCTGCCCCCGGCGCTCGACGGCCCGCTCGACCGGGTCGCCCCCGCCGACGCCCGGGCCCTGTCGAAGGACCTCTTCGCCCGGCTCGCCGCACTCGAAGAGGGCACCCACGAGTACGCGTACGTCCGCAACACGCTCGTCGAACTGAACCTGGCCCTGGTCCGGTTCGCCGCCGCCCGCTTCGGCACCCGCAGCGAACCCATGGAGGACATCGTCCAGGTCGGCACGATCGGCCTCATCAAGGCCATCGACCGCTTCGAACTCGCCCGCGGCGTCGAGTTCCCCACCTTCGCGATGCCGACGATCATCGGCGAGATCAAGCGCTTCTTCCGCGACACCTCCTGGTCCGTGCACGTCCCGCGCCGGCTCCAGGAGCTCCGCCTCGACCTGGCCAGGGCCGGCGACGCCCTCTCCCAGCGCCTCGACCGCGCCCCCACCGTGGCCGAACTCGCCGAGGAACTCGGCATCCCCCAGGACGAGGTCGTCGAGGGCATGGCCGCCAGCAACGCCTACACGGCCGCCTCGCTCGACGCCCAGACCGAGGACGACGACCACGGACCGAACGAGTCCACCCTCGCCGACCGGCTCGGCTACGAGGACCACGGCCTGACCGGCATCGAGTACGTCGCCTCCCTCAAGCCGATGATCGCCTCCCTGCCCGAACGCGAACGGCTCATCCTGTCGCTCCGCTTCGTCACCGGCCTCACCCAGTCGGAGATCGGCGCCGAACTCGGCATCTCCCAGATGCACGTCTCCCGGCTGCTCTCCCGCACCCTCGCCCGGCTCCGCCGCGGCCTCACCGTGGAGGAATGACCCCCGGCGCGGGCGATCCGGCCCGGCGACCCCCGCCCCGCCGGAGCGATCCGGTGGAATGACCTCCACCGACCCCCGGGAACCGCCAAGATGGCGACGGAAAGGGCCCGTTCACGGTCTTCGACCAGAACGGGCCCTTCCGCGCGACCGCGGCGGGCGCCGGACGGGCCGTTGTTGACGACCCGTCCGGAATGGGCGACATTGAGCCCGTGGATTCAGGGGGGAATCACATGGTTTCTGCGTACGCGGACCTGGAAGAACGCATGCGCGCACGGCTCGGGGGCCGCGCCTGCCTCTACGTGCCGTCGTGCCGCTTCGGCCTCTACCTCGCGCTGCGCCGCTGGTGCGCCCCGGGCGGCCGGGTCCTCATGTCGCCCGTCAACGACGACGTGATCTTCTTCGTGGTGCTCGCCGCCGGGCTGCGCCCCGTCCAGGCCCCGCTCGACCCCGGGGACGGCTCCCTCGACCCGGCGGCCGTCCCCGACTCCGTCTGGTCCGGGCTCTCCGCCGTCCTCACCACCAACCTGTACGGCAACCCCGACCCGGCGCCCGACCTGCGCGCCCGCTGCGACCGGCTCGGCATCCCGCTCCTGGAGGACGCCGCCCACGCCATCGGCTCCACCGTCGGCGGCCGCCCGGTCGGCGCCTGGGGCGACGCCGCCGTCTTCAGCCTCTCCAAGCACACCGGCGCCAAGACCGGCGGCTTCCTCGCCGTCGCCGACCCCCGGCTGCGCGACGGGCTCGCCGCCGAGCGGGACGCGATGCTCCGCCCGGCCCGGCTCACCGGCGAACTCGCCTACCTGGCCCGCCCGTACGCCGAGTCCGCCGCCCGCGGCCTGCGCCTCGCCCGGCCCGCCCACGCCGCCCTGCGCACCCTCGGCCTGCACGAACGGCCCGGGATCCGGATGCCGTTGCGCCCCGCCGAACTGGCCCGGGCCCTCGGCGCGGCGCCCGCCCTCGACCCCTTCGACCCCTGGATCCGGGTCGACATGCACACGTACCGGCTCCGCCCCGGCGCCGCCCGGCTCGGCCGCGTCCGCCGCCGGCTCGACGCGCTCGACACCGCCCTCGACGCCCACCGCGCCGGCACCGCCCGCCTCCTCGCCAGCGAGTACTCCGCCCGGGGCCTCCCCGAGGACGGCGAGGTCCCGCCGCTCTTCCGGGTGCCGCTCCTCGTCGAGGACCGGGACGCCGCCGTCGCCGCCCTCGCCCGCCGCCGGATCACCACCGGCTACCTCTACGACCCGCCGCTCGACGCCTACGCCGGGGAGCCGTTCACCGACCCCTCCCCCTCCCCCGCGCCCGCCGCCTGGTTCGCCGGGCACGCGCTGCCCGTGGACCCGCGCCGCGCCGACGAGGCCCTCGCCGCGCTCCGCGCCGCCGGCGTCCGGCCCGCCGTGCCCTCGCCCGCCCCCGGCGGCGCCCGGTGACCGAGACCGTGCGGGCCCGCGGCGCCGACCCGGACGCCCCGGGGACGCCCGGCGCCGGGGCCTCCGAGGCGAAGGGCGGCGAGAGCCCCGCCGGCGAGGACTCGCTCTTCCGCAACGCCTACGCCCTGATGCTCTCCACCGGCGTCTCCGCCGCCCTCGGCCTCGGCTTCTGGCTGGTCGCCGCCCGCTACTACACGGAGGAGGCCGTCGGTCAGGGCTCCGCCGCCATCGCCGCGCAGCGGATGCTCGCCTCCGTCACGGCGACCACCCTCTCCGGCGCCGTCGTCCGCTACGTCCCCCGGGCCGGCCGCGCCACCGGCCCGCTCGTCGTCCGCCTCTACCTCCTCTCCACGGTGGTGGTGGCCGCCGCCTGCGGGATCTTCCTGCTCACCCTGGACCTGTGGGGGCCCTCGTACGCCCCGCTGGGCACCGTCTCCGCCGGGATCTTCTTCACCCTCTCCTCCGTCGGCTGGGCGCTGCTCACCCTCCAGGACGGGGTCCTCACCGGCCTGCGGAAGGCCTTCTGGGTGCCGGTCGGCAACGCCGTCTTCTCCGTCGGCAAGCTGGTGCTGCTCGTCGTCCTCGCCACCGCCCTGCCCGTCCTCGGCGTCTTCGTCTCCTGGGCGGCGGCGATCGCCCTCTCCACGGTCCCGCTCGCCTGGCTGGTCTTCCGCCGGCTCATCCCGCAGCAGGCCCGCGCCGACCGGGACCGCGAGCCGCCCTCGTACCGCGAGATCGGCCGCTTCGTCGCCGGGGACGCCGTCGGCGCCCTCTTCAGCCTCCTCATGATCAGCCTGCTGCCGGTCATGGTCGCCGTCCGCTTCGACGCCGCGCACAACGCCTTCTTCTACACGGCGTACACCGTCGGCGGCACCATGGAGTTCATGGCCATCAACATGGCCTCCTCGCTCACCGCGCACGCCTCCCACAGCCCCGAGTCCCTCGCCGAGGGCGTGCGGGGCGCGCTGCGCCGGATGACGCTCCTCCTCGTCCCCGTCGTCCTCGTCCTCGTCCTCTTCGCGCCGCTGATCCTCACCCCCTTCGGCCAGGGCTACGCCGACAACGGCTCCCTGGTGCTGCGGCTGCTGGCCGCCGGGGCGCTCCCCCGGGTCGCCGTGGAGCTGTACATCGGGGTGCTCCGCGTCCAGGGCCGCACCGGGATGCTCGCCGCCGTCCAAGGCGGCATGTGCGTGCTCGTCCTCGGCGGCGCGACCGTCCTCCTCGGCCCGTACGGCATCGGCGGCGCCGGGATGGCGGTGCTCGGCGGGATGACCGTGATGGCCGTGGCGTGCGTGCCGGGGCTGCGGGCGGTGCTCAAGGGCCGGCGGCCGGAGCCGGAGCCCCCGGCGGACCCGGCGCCCGCCGGGGACGACGACGCCTACGGGACCACGTGGGCGCGGCAGTCCGCCTACCTGCGCTCCACCGCAGCCCAGGACACGGTGACGCCCGCGTTCGGCATCCCCGTGTACGTCCCCCGGCCGCGCGCGCCCGGGCCCGCCCCCGTGCGCCGCACGCCGCCGCCTCCCGTGCGGGACCGGTCGGGGCCCCTCCGCTGGGCGCTGCTCGGGGGCGCGGCCCTGGCCTTCTGGCTGCCGCTCGCGGTCGCCGCGCCGCTCGACGCGGCCCGGCTCTCCGGCACCGCCCTGCTCGCCGCGCTGCCGGTGCCGACCCTGCTGGCGGGCCTCGTGCTGGTCGCCCTCCAGGGCGCGGCGGTCGGCCCGCGCGCCTTCCGCGGGCCCTACGCGGCCGCGGTCCTGGCGACCACCTTCCTCGCCCTGCACACCGCGCCGCCGCTGCTCGGCCTGCTCCCGCCGCCGGCCGCCGGCCCGGGCGCCGCGCTCCTCGGCACGGGCCCGGCGGCGTGGATCGCCCCGGTGGCGGCGCAGGGCCTGTGCCTGCTCCTGGCCGGGGCGCTGCTGCGGATCGCCGGCGCGGGCGGGCGGCTCGCCACCGGGCTGGTGTGGGTCCTGGTGTGGGCCGGCTGGGCGGGGCAGCAGTCCTTCGCCGCCGCCCCGCTCCCGGCGCTCCTCGGCCTGACCGGCGTCACCATGGCGGCGTACGCGATCCGGGGCCTGCGGTCCTGAGGGGCGCCCTCACCTCCGCGGCAGGGGCTGGTCGAAGTACGGGGCCCGGCCCGCCGCGCGGTACCCGTCCAGCCCCGGCCCGGAGTTGACCGTGAGGTCGCAGCCCGGTCCGGGCACCGCCCGGTTCCAGTGCACGTACGCCTTGGCCTCCGGGAGCGTCGGCGCGACCTCGGGGATCCGCGCGTACCAGTCGCGCTGCCGCTCGGGGCGGTCCGGGTCGGGGGCGGTGGCGAACTCGGCGAGCATGACCGGCTTGTCGTCGGAGACGTTCTTCCGGAGCCAGTCGTAGGAGGGGCGCTGGCTCGCCTCGAAGTCCCGCCAGGCGTCGGTGCCGTGGCAGCGGTAGTAGTTGTACTGGTCCATGCCGATCCAGTCGACGTACCGGTCGCCGGGGTAGAGCGCCTTCATCTCGTCGGCCATGCCCAGGTAGCCGGAGACGGTCCACACCCAGACGACGTTGTCGGCGCCGAGCTCCCGGAAGCGGTCGTGGAGGTGCCGGTAGGCGGCGACGTACTCCTCGGGGGTGCCGGCGCCCTCCTTGATGCGGGCGTCGACCTCCTGGTCGAAGGAGAGGAAGACCCGTTTGCCGTACTCCTTCACGCGGCGGATCTGCGGGTCGATGATCTCGGCGTCGTACCGGCCGGAGGCGATGTTCTTCCAGCCGAGCTGGGTCTCGGTCCAGCCGGCGTGGTGGGGTTCCTTCCAGACGGTGGACTCCCAGGCGAGCATCAGCAGCCGGTCGCGGCCGAGTTCGCGCTCGTCGTCGGTGAGGAGGGTCCCGTCGAGCGCGTTGCCCGACATGTCGTGGTACGTGTACACGAGGTCGAGCTTGCGGCCGATCTTCCGCTCGAAGGCGTACACCGGCCGGGTCAGCGAACTGTCCTGGTCGTAGGGGAGGTACGCGCCCCACCAGGCCCCGCAGGGGGCGACGAGCCGCCGGTCGGGGGCGCAGCGGTCGCCGCCCTCGGCGACGGTGGCCCACACCCCTATCCCGGCGGTCAGCGCCCCGACGGCGGCGAGGGCCACCGCGAACCGTCCGGTGGCCGTGGACCGGGCGTGCCGGCCGTTCACCGGCCCCCACCGGGCCCTCGTTCGCGGGACAGGAAGGACGCGGCGTCCTCGGGCGCGACGGCGCCTCTGGTGGCGGCGGGCAGCGGGAGGCCGGGGAGCAGGGCGGCGGCCGTGGTGAGGGCGGCGAGCGGGAGGAGGAAGGCGGGCACGGAGAAACCCCCGATCAGGAAGAGGAGCGTGGCGGTGAGCGCGGCCAGGGAGAGGCTGAGCGGCGCGGCGAGCGCGAAGGACTCCAGCCGGGCGCCGGGGCGCAGTCCGCGCGGCTGGGGGTGGAGCAGGGCGAGGCCGGGGCCGAGGCAGACGAAGAGGAGGACGGGCGGCCAGCGGAGCGGGAAGCCGTCGGGGAGCAGGGTCGCCGCGAGGGCGAGCCAGCCGGAGGCGGCGACGACGGCGGTCGCGGCCCGGTTCCGGGGCCTGGCCCGCGGCGGGGCGGGGGGCGTGGTGGGGTCCGTGGTCACGAGGCACCGCCCGGGGTGGTGGTCGACGGGGTGTAGGCGAGGACGATCCCGTACGGGTGCTCCTCGACGGTCCGGAAGAGCGGGGACGCCTTGAGCCGGTCGCGCAGGACGGTGAAGCCGCCGGCCGGCAGCAGCCCCTCGCCCGCGGTGTAGACGTCCTGGGTGCGGGTGAGGACGACGTGGGCGGTGGTGCCGCGCGGGATGCGGTCGGCGAGGTAGCGGGCCGGGTCGGCGAGCATCCGCTCGTTCTCGGGGAGTTCCTGTTCGCAGAACCACCAGTGCTCGACCTCGTCGTAGCGGTGCAGGGCCTGCGGGAAGGAGCCGGAGGTGGCGAGGAGCAGCCCGCCGTCGGGCAGCCGGTCGATGGCGCGGGTGACGAGCGCGGACTCGGCGGGCGGGGTGTAGTACATGGCGTCCTTGCCGTAGTACGCGGGCAGGAACCCGGCGGTCAGGGCGAGGAGCGCGGCCGGCAGGGCGACGGCGGCGACCCGGCGGCGCAGGACGGCGCCGCGGCTGCGGCGCCCGCCGCCGGCGGCGGGCACGAGCGCGGCGGCGGCGAAGAACGCGGCGCCGGGCAGCCCGAAGAGGTAGACGCGGAAGAGCATCTCGCCGCCGTAGTCGTTGACGGCGAAGAGCGGTACGGGGGCGGCCGAGGCGAGCAGCAGCGGGAGCGCGCTGCGGGTGAGCCGGCGGCGCGCGAGGACGGCGACGGCGGCGAAGAGGACGACGGCGAGGGCCATGGCGATGCCGGCCCTGCCGGCGAGTTCGGGCCCGGGGCCGGTGAGCTGCCCGGCGTATCCGGCGCGGGAGTTCTGGGTGAGCCGGCCGAGGGACTCCTTCAGGGTGCCGAGGGTCTCCAGGAAGAGCGGGCGGCCCATGGTGAGGTCCCAGGCCAGCATGATCAGTCCGGTGACGGCGAGGAGGCCGAGGTTGCGGTAGCGGCGGGTGAGGCAGAGGGCGGCCAGGACGACGCAGAGCATCACCGGGGTGAGCTGGTGGACGGCGTTGATCCCCAGGATCAGCGGGGACAGGATCAGGACGCCGACGGCCCGCTGGCGGGTGGTGGTGGACGGCGGCACCCCGGCGGCGGCCGGGTCGAGCGCGGTCCGGTCGCGCAGCCGGCCGACCGTGCCGGGCCGGACGAAGTGGCGCAGGACGACGGCGAGCACGGTCAGGTGGAGGACGTACGCGAGGCCCTGCGGGGCGAGGTAGTCCTGGCCGACCCAGTTGGCGAGCTGGAAGATCCAGACGGCGGTCCACACCAGCCGCCAGTCCTCGGTGAAGGTGCGGTAGAGGAGCACCAGCACCGGCAGCAGGATCAGGCCGAGGACGATGGGCGCCCAGTTGAGGTAGGCGGCGGTGGACTCGACGCCGAAGGCGCGGACGAGCGCCGCGTTGAGGGTGAAGAAGCCGGGCCACTGGTCGTAGGCCGACATGTTGCCCGACAGGGCGGCGTGCGGGCGGAGTTCGCCGGCGCCGAGGATGGTGTTGACGACGGCGTCGTGCTTGGACGCCCACGGGTAGCGCACCGAGTCGTAGAGCACGGCGGGCGCCGCCTTGAGGGCGACGAGCAGCCCGACGCAGTAGACGAGCGGCCAGCCCGGCGAGGTCCCCGCGCGGCGCAGCGCCACCAGGAACCCGGCGGTGAGGACGACGAGGGAGGCGTAGAAGACGGCGGGCAGCCGGTCCAGGAGGCCGTAGTCCTCCATGGAGCGGAAGTCGACCATGGGCAGCGACACGGCCCACAGGCCGAGGCCGGCGACCAGGAGGGCCGGGGTGAGCCAGGCGACGGCGGAGGCGGCGGCGCGGGGGCGCGGCTCGTGCGTCCCGTCCGGCCCGTCCGCCCCGGGGACGCCCTCCCGGCCGGGGGCGCCGGGCTGGGCCGGCACGCCCCCCTCGCTCACCGGTGCCGGCTCCTGGTGGTGCTGTCGCACGACGCGTTCTCCCCACTGTCCCCTCCGACGAAGCAAGGGAACGTACTGCGGTTCTGTCCGGGTACACAACTCCCGTCTCGTGTACGGGCTTTGTCGATCTTGTCGGGTTCGGGCCAGGTCCGGTCAGCCGGCGAACTCCGGTCCCCTCACCAGGGCTCTCGCCCGGCGGTAGAGCCGCCAGCCGACGGTCGGCAGGGAGTCCGGGTAGGGGGCCGAGCGGGCGCCGGTGCCCTCCATCCACGCCTCGACGTCGGCGGCGGTGTGGTCGCGGCGGACGATGAGCCGGGCGATCCGGAACAGCTCGTCGGTCTCGGAGCTGAGCGCGTGCCGGACGGCGACGGCGGAGGCGTATCCGGCGGCCTTCGCGGCCCGGCGGACGGCGGGGCTGTTGTAGCCGTGCGGGTAGGCGAGGTGGCGGACCTCGTGGCCGAGGACGTCCTCCAGTTCGGCCTTGGAGTCGCGCAGTTCGCGGCGGAGCGCGGCGGGCCGGAGGGTGTCGAGCTGGGGGTGGCTGACGGTGTGGCCGCCGACCTCCATGCCGTACTCCTCCAGGCGCGGCGCCTGCGCCAGCGTCATCATCGGCGCGGGCGGCAGCAGGCAGGGCCGGCCGGGGGCGAGGGCGCCGGTGGTCAGGTACGCGGTGGCGGGCAGCGCGCGGGCGGCGAGGGCCTCGGCGGTGGGGCCGGCGAGGTCGGCGAAGCCGTCGTCGAAGGTGAGGACGACGGGCCGGGGCGGCAGCGGCGTCCCGGCGGCGAGGTGGCCGACGAGCGCGCCGACGGTCAGCGGGGTGCGTCCGCTGGCGGCGACCGCGTCGAGGTGGGCGGCGAACTGCCGTGGGGTGACGGTGAATTCGGCGATCCAGGCGGGCGGGTCGTCCATCACCGGGTGGTAGAGGAGGACGGGGATGCGGGTGTGCACGGGCGCGCCGCTCATCGGGCGCCTCCCCGGGAGAGCCGGGCCCGGAGGTAGCCGACGGGGCCGTACAGCATCCCGCGCCGCTCCAGCCGGGACAGGGACGCGGGCCACGGGTGCTGCGCGGTGCCGTGCTCGCCGGGGGCGTGGCCCGGCTCGTCGCCCGCGCCGCGCTCGGCGGTCATCGCCCGGGCGTGCGCGAGGCCGCGCGGCAGCCGGGCGAGGAGCGCGGGCAGCAGGGCGGGGCGGCGGACCAGGGTGGCGGTGAGGTAGGCGGTGAGCCCGGCGCCGTAGCCGTACGCCTGGTTCCGCAGGTCCTGCCAGGTCTCGCGGTGGTGGTGCCAGACGAGGGCGTCGGGCGTGTAGCGGAGGCGGTGGCCGGCGGCGAGGACGGCGACGAAGGCGTACAGGTCGTCGCCGCCCTTCGCCGGGGTGCCGGTGCCGGTGGCGGGGTCGAAGCCGCCGGCGCGGCGGAGCGCGGAGGCCCGGAAGGCCATGTTGGCGCCGGAGCCGAAGCTGCCGGCCGTGAACGGGAACAGCGGCTCGTCGGCGGGCGGCCGGGCCGGGTCGTACAGGCGGGGCGCGAAGCCCTTCGCGAAGCCGCCGTGGGATTCGAGGAGGATCTGGGCGGGGGTGGTGAGCCGGGCGGGCAGGATCAGGCCGGTGACGCAACCGAGCCCGGGGTCGGCTGCGAAGGGCGCGGCGAGGGCGCTCAGCCAGCGCGGGTCGGCGATCACGTCGTCGTCGGTGAAGGCCAGGACCTCGCCGCGGGCGGCGGCGACCCCGGCGTTGTGGGCGGCGGCGAGGCCGGGCCGGTCCTCGCGCACGTACCGGACGCGGCCCGCGTACTCCTTCGCGACCAGGTCGCGGGTGGCGGAGGTGCGGGGCGCGTTGTCGACGACGATCAGCTCGTGGTCGGGGTGGTCCTGGGCGAGCAGCGAGTCGAGCGCGCGGGCGAGGGAGGCGGGGCGCTCGCGGGTGGCGACGACGACGGAGGCGGGCGCGCGCTCGGACGGGGGCGCCGGATCCGGGTCCGCCGCCGCGGCGAGCCGCTCGGCGGCGGTCCGCGGGCCGGCGGTCTCCTTCAGGCGCCGCGCCGCGAGCGCGGCCAGGACCTCCGCCGGGTCCTCGCCCGGCGCGCAGTGGCCGAGGACGGTGGCGGCGGGACGGCCGTCCACGCGGACGAGGGCGTAGACGTCGCCGGGCACCGGCGCCGGGGCGCCCGGCGCCGCGCGGAAGGCCGTGACGGCGCCGGACGCGTCGAGGTCCAGCTCGGTGACGGAGATCGCCGGCCGCTGGTTCGTCTGGTTCATCGGAGTCCCCCGGGTGCGCGCGGCTAGCGGTCGCCGCGCAGGCGGGCGACGGTGTTCAGGGCCTCGCGGGCGCGGGCGGCCAGCTCCGGGCGCTCGCGGACGTAGGCGTGGGCCGCGCGGACCGGCTCGCGGCGCAGCCAGTGCAGGACGGTGCGCGGATCGGGCCGGGTGACCGCTCCCTCGTACACGGTGAGGTCCCCGGTCTTCAGGGAGTCCTTGTACGCGGCGGCGCCGCGCCCGAGGTCGAGCATGCCGATGCCGGCCGCCGCCGCGCCCTCCGCCATCCGGAGGTGGAGGACGAGCCCCGGGGAGTACTTGGCGTACGCGGGGTCGTAGGCCGGGAACCAGCAGGACAGGACGGTCGCCGACCGGAGGCCGAAGTGGGCGGCGACCGGCCGGTCGCCGACGTACAGCACCGACAGGACGCCGGAGCAGCCGGGCGCGCGCTGCGCGTGCAGGCGGCGGACCAGGGCGCTGATCCACTCCCGCGCGAAGCGGTCGCCGCGCCCGGTGCGGCGGTACTGCGCGGACTTCCACTCCATGAGGGTGCGCAGGGCGGCCGGGTCGCGCTCGTCGAAGACGAACCGGAGCGCGCCGTCGGCCTCCCGGCCGAGCTTCCGCTCCTTGGCGAGGGTGGTCCTCAGGAACTTCGGCGACTGGACGCGCAGCAGCGCCTCGTACGCCGCGTACCCCTCGCCGACGTCGATGACGGGCGAGGCGAAGGACTCGTCGGCGGCGCCCTCGAAGACGGGCTGGCCGGTCTCCAGGTTGTCGTACTCCCAGCAGACCAGTCCGCAGGCGCGGAGCAACGCCCCTGTCCCGGGCCGCAGTCCGGGCCGGAAGATCCCGCCCTGGCTGTCCGAGACGCCGAAGCCGATGGCCGTGCCGCGCCCCAACGGGCCCTTCTCGTACGGGAAGAAGCCGACGGGTTCGCCGTCCTCCCACCACACGGCGACCCGCGCGCGGGGCCGCACGGTCCCGACGGCGAGCGTGAACTCCGGTTCCATGAACGGGTTCGCCGGGGCGCCGGACTTGGCCCTCAGCTGCCGCCACGCCTCGATCTCGCGCTCGCCCAGCTCCCCCGGCCGCACGCTCCGCACCCGCCACGCACTCACCTAGCCGACCCCCCGGTCATCCCCCTGAGTACCGCCAGACAGGACGGTACCGGCCCGAACCCCTCCCCGGCAGGCATACTCGCCCTTTCGATCACGGAGGGGGCTTCGGTGCGCGAGGAACGTGTGGGACGGGGGCGTTCGGCGGACGTGTACGCGCTCGGCGACGACGGACGCTGGGTGCTGCGCCGCTACCGGGACGGCGGCGGCACCGCCCGCGAGGCGCGGCTGATGACCCGCCTGGCCGCCGCCGGCTACCCGGTGCCCCAGGTGCGGGAGTCGGCCGGGCCCGACCTGGTGCTGGAGCGGCTGCACGGCCCGTCGCTGCTGGACGCGCTGCTGGCCGGGACGTACGCGCCGGAGGCGGCCGGGGCGCTGCTGGCCGGCCTGCTGGACCGGCTGCACGCGCTGCCGGGCCGGGTGGTCCACCTGGACCTGCACCCGGGGAACGTGGTGCTGGCCGGGGAGCGGGGGCCGGTGGTCATCGACTGGCGCACCGCGGAGGAGGGCGCGGACCCGGGGCTCGACCGGGCGATGTCGGCGCTGCTGCTCGCCGAGGTCGCCGTGTCCGCAGCGCCGTACGCCGCCGGCGCCCGGGCGGGCCTCGCCGCGCTGCTCGCGGCCTCGCCCGGCCCGCTGCTCCTCGCGGAGGCGGGGGCGCGCCGAGCCGCCGACCCGCACCTGACGGCGGCGGAGCGCGGGGCGCTCGGCGCGGCGGTGGAGCTGGTGCGGGCGGCGGGGTGAGGGGGCTCAGGCGCCCTTGTGGACGATCTTGGTGACGTCCGGGTCGCCGGCGATCGGGGCGCCGAAGGGGTCGACGCGGACGCCGGTGGGCGTGGGGGTGACCTCCAGGACCAGGTTGTCGTTCGGGGAGAGGTCGCGGAGGTCGATCCGGAGGCGGACGGGGCCGTCGCCGGGCATGCGGTGGACGCTCTCCGGGAGGTAGTCGGCGCCGACGAGGGCCGTCCGGAGGGCGGCCTCGTCGGTGGGGGCGGGGCCGTCGAACGCCGAGCGGACGCGGTCGGCGTGGGCCTTCGCGGCGCACCGGTCGACGTCGTTCAGCGGCAGCTCGTCGTAGGAGGCGGTGGCCTCGGGGCCGGGCGGCGGCGGCACGTCCGAGGGCAGCTCGACGGGGACCGGGGGGCCGGACGGTTCCGGCCCGGCGCCGGGGTCGAGCTCGGCGACGTTGCTGACGGCGGGCAGCGGGGGCAGCTCGATCGCCGTGCCGGGGGCGCAGGTGTTCGTGATGCGGAGGGCGATCGCCTGGGCCCGCACGGTCGGGTCGGGGTGCTTCTCCAGGTCCTTCCCGGACAGCATCCGGGGGCTCGCGCTCGCGCCGGCGGGCGTGACGGCGGGCTTGGCGGCCCGCTGCCCGCCGCCGGTGTCCTGGGCGCCGCAGGCGGTCAGGGTGAGCGTGCCGAGGGCGGTGGCCGTCAGGGCGAGGGACGCGAGGAGGCGTTTCGGAGAGGTCATGCCGGAATCATGCGGGCGGCCGGAGACCGCCCACATGAGTACGCCTACTCAACGCGCCCTGTGCGCACTTGGGTTGCGGCCGTGTCAGACGACGCGGACGCCCCGGCGCCAGACCTCCGCGACCAGCGGGACGCCGGGTCGGTAGGCGAGGTGGACGTGGGAGGGGGCGTCGAGGAGGGCGAGGTCGGCGCGGGCGCCGGGTGAGAGGCGGCCGACGTCGGTGCGGCGGAGGGCCGCCGCGCCGCCGGCGGTGGCGGACCACAGCGCCTCGTCGGGCGTCATCCGCATGTCCCGGACGGCGAGCGCGACGCAGAACGGCATCGAGGAGGTGAAGGAGGAGCCGGGGTTGCAGTCCGTGGAGAGGGCGACGGTGACGCCCGCGTCGAGGAGCCGTCGCGCGTCCGGCCACTCCGCGCGCGTCGAGAACTCGGCGCCCGGGAGCAACGTCGCGACCGTGTTCCCGGAGGCGAGCGCGTCGACGTCGGCGTCGGTCAGGTGGGTGCAGTGGTCGGCGCTGGCCGCGTTCAGCTCCACGGCGAGCCGCACGCCGGGGCCGTACGAGAGCTGGTTGGCGTGCACCCGGGCCTGGAGGCCCTTCGCCTGGCCGGCCGTGAGGATCGCGCGGGCCTGGTCGCCGTCGAAGGCGCCCTTCTCGCAGAAGACGTCGACCCAGCGGGCGTACGGCGCGCAGGCGTCCAGCATCTCGCCGGTGACCAGGTCGACGTAGGCCGCCGGGTCGTCGGCGTAGTCCGGGGAGACGATGTGCGCGCCGAGGTAGGTGACCTCGTCGGTGTGCTCGGCGGCGATGCGCAGCGCGCGGGCCTCGTCCTCGACGGTGAGGCCGTAGCCCGACTTGGTCTCGAAGGTGGTGGTGCCCTGGCGCAGCGCCTCCCGCAGGTAGCGGGCGACGTTGGCGGACAGTTCGGCGTCGGTGGCGGCGCGAGTCGCGGCGACGGTGGTGCGGATGCCGCCCGCCTTGTACGCCTGGCCGGACATGCGGGCGTGGAACTCGGCGGTGCGGTCGCCCGCGAAGACGAGGTGGGAGTGGGAGTCGACGAAGCCGGGGACGACGGCGCGGCCGCCGGCGTCGACCCTCCGGTCCGCGTCGGGGGCCGCGGCCGCCGGGCCCGCCCAGGCGACGGTGTCGCCGTCCAGGACGAGGGCGGCGTGCTCGACGAGGCCGAGGGGGGAGCCGTCGCCGAGCGCCGGGTCGTTGGTGACCAGGCTGCCGATGTTGGTGATGACCGTGGTCGTCAAGGTGCTCTCCGTGAGGGGCGGGCGGGGGCGGGCCGGGGTGCGTCAGTCCCGCAGGGCGGCGATCGCGGTCGCGAGGGCGGCGGGGACGTCCGGTACGGAGACGTGGGCGCCGTCCCGGACGACCGTCCGGCCGCCGACGACGACGTGGCGGACGTCGGCCGCGCTCGCCGCGAAGACCGCCGTCTCGGCCGCCAGGCGCGGCACGGGGCCGGCGGTGCGGACGGTGTCGAGGGCGATCGTCGTGAAGTCGGCGAGGGCGCCGGTCTCCAGGGCGCCGGCGCCGTCCCAGCCGAGGGCCGCGTGGCCGTCGGCGGAGGCGGCACGGAGGAGGGCGGCGGCCGTCCAGTGGCCCCGGACGTTCGTGCGCAGCCGCTCGTTCAGCTCCATCGCGCGCGCCTCCTCCAGGAGGTCGACGACGGCGTGGCTGTCGCTGCCGAGGGAGAGCGGGGAGCCGGCCTTCTGGAGGGCGACGGCGGGGCCGATGCCGTCGGCGAGGTCCCGTTCCGTCGTGGGGCACATGCAGGTGCCGGTGGACGTCGAGCCGATCAGCGCGATGTCCTCGTCCGTCATGTGGGTGTTGTGGACGCCGGTGGTGCGGGCGCCGAGGACGCCGTGGTCGGCGAGGAGCCGGGTCGGGGTGGTGCCGTGGGCGGCGTGGCAGGCCTCGTTCTCGACGGTCTGCTCGGAGAGGTGGACGTGGAGCGGGGCCCGCCGGTCCTGCGCCCAGCGGGCGACGGTGGACAGCTGGTCGGCGGGGACGGCCCGTACGGAGTGGATCGCCGCCCCGACGCGGACGCCGTCCCGTTCCTTGAGGGCCGAGACCCGCTCCGCCCACTTCTCCGCCGTGCCGTCGGAGAACCGGAGCTGGTGGTGCTCGGGGGCGGCGCCGAAGCCGGAGGAGAGGTAGGCGGTGTCGAGGAGGGTGATGCGGACACCGGCCTCGGCGGCCGCCGCGATCAGGGCCTCGCCCATGGCGTTGGGGTCGGCGTAGGGGGTGCCGCCGGGGGCGTGGTGGAGGTAGTGGAACTCGCCGACGGCGGTGATGCCGGCGAGCGCCATCTCGGCGTACACGGCGCGGGCGAGCGCGAAGTAGCTGTCCGGGGTGAGGCGCTGGGCGACGCCGTACATGACCTCGCGCCAGGTCCAGAAGGTGCCGGAGCCGACCTGGACGGTGCCGCGCAGGGCGCGGTGGAAGGCGTGGCTGTGGGCGTTGGCGAGGCCGGGGACCGTGAAGCCGCGCAGCACGGTCGCGCCGGGCGGCGGGTCGTCCACGCCGGTGCGGACGGCCGCGATCCGGCCGTCGGTCACGTCGAGGGCGACGCCCGGCTCGGCGTTCGTGCCGAGCCAGGCGTGCTCCAGCCAGTACGTCGTCGTCAGCGGCACGCCAGCTCCTCCAGTACGTCGGCGAGTGCGCGGACCCCGGCGACGCAGTCGTCCTCGGTGGCGGACTCGGCCGGGGAGTGCGAGACGCCGGTGGGGTTCCGTACGAACAGCATGGCGGTCGGGACCGACTCGGACAGGATGCCGGCGTCGTGTCCGGCGCCGGTGCCGAGGACGGGGGTCTTCTCGCCGAGCACGCGGGCCAGTTCGTCGCGCAGGGCGTGCGAGAAGTCCACGACCGGGGTGTACGACTCCTGGACGACGGCGAGGTCGATGCCGTGCCGGTCGGCGTAGGCGCGGGCGGCGGCCTCGACGCCGGCGGTGACGGCGTCCAGGGACTCCTGGTCGGCGGCGCGGGCGTCGAGCCAGCCGCGGACCAGCGACGGGATGGCGTTGACGCCGTTGGGCTCGACCGCGATCTTGCCGAAGGTGGCGACGGCGCCGGCGAGTTCGGCCTCGCGGCGGGCGGCGAGGACGGTCTCGGCGTACGTCAGCATGGGGTCGCGGCGGTCCACCAGGCGGGTGGTGCCGGCGTGGTTGGCCTCGCCCGCGAAGTCGTACCGCCAGCGGCCGTGCGGCCAGATCGCGGAGGCGATGCCGACGGCGTCGCCGGTCAGGTCGAGGGCGCGGCCCTGTTCGACGTGGAGCTCGACGAAGGCGCCGATCCGGGCCAGCCGCTCGGGGTCGGGTCCGATCGCCTCGGGGTCGTACCCGGCGGCCTCCATGGCCTGCGGCAGGGTGATGCCGTCGGCGTCGCGGAGCCCGTACGCCTGCTCCTTGGTGAGCCGGCCGGCGGTGAGGCGGGAGCCGACGCAGGCGAGGCCGAAGCGGGCGCCCTCCTCGTCGCCGAAGTTGACGACGGCGAGGGGCCGCCGGAAGGAGACGCCGCGGGCGCGGAGTTCGTCGAGGGCGGCGAAGGCGGAGACGACGCCGAGGGGGCCGTCGAAGGCGCCGCCGTCGGGGACGGAGTCCAGGTGGGATCCGGTGACGACGGCGTCGCCCGCGGTGGGGTCGCCGAGCCAGGCCCACTGGTTGCCGTTGCGGTCGGTCTCGACGTCCAGGCGGCGGGCCTCGGCCTGCATCCGGAACCAGAGCCGGCAGTCGGCGTCGGCCTCGGTCCAGGCGTAGCGGCGGTAGCCGCCGGTGGCGGCGCTGCGGCCGAGGGGCCGCAGCGACCGCCACATGGCGTGGAAGCTGTCGCTCACGCGGACGCCTCGTCGGCCGAGCCCTCGCGCATGGGGACGCGGACGCCCTTCTCGTCGGCGACCCGCTCGGCGATGTCGTAGCCGGCGTCGACGTGGCGGATGACGCCCATGCCGGGGTCGTTGGTGAGCACGCGGCGGATCTTCTCGCCGGCGAGCTTCGTGCCGTCGGCGACGGAGACCTGGCCGGCGTGGATCGAGCGGCCCATGCCGACGCCGCCGCCGTGGTGGATCGAGACCCAGGAGGCGCCGGAGGCGACGTTGACCATGGCGTTGAGCAGCGGCCAGTCGGCGATGGCGTCGGAGCCGTCGAGCATGGCCTCGGTCTCGCGGTACGGGGAGGCCACCGAGCCGCAGTCGAGGTGGTCGCGGCCGATCGCGAGCGGGGCGGCGAGGGTGCCGTCGGCGACCATGTCGTTGAACAGGGCGCCGGCCTTGTCGCGCTCGCCCTGGCCGAGCCAGCAGATGCGGGCCGGGAGGCCCTGGAAGTGGACGCGCTCGCCGGCCATCTTGATCCAGCGGGCGAGGGACTCGTTCTCCGGGAAGAGGTCGAGGATCGCCTTGTCCGTCTTGTGGATGTCGGACGCCTCGCCGGACAGGGCGGCCCAGCGGAACGGGCCCTTGCCCTCGCAGAACAGCGGCCGGATGTAGGCGGGGACGAAGCCGGGGAAGGCGAACGCGCGGTCGTAGCCGGCCAGCTGCGCCTCGCCGCGGATCGAGTTGCCGTAGTCGAAGACCTCGGCGCCCGCGTCCATGAAGCCGACCATGGCCTCGACGTGCTTGGCCATCGACTCGCGGGCCCGGGTGGTGAAGCCGGCCGGGTCCTTCGCCGCCGCGTCCGCCATGTCCTCGAAGGCGACGCCGACGGGCAGGTACGACAGCGGGTCGTGGGCCGACGTCTGGTCGGTGACGATGTCGATGGGCGCGCCCATGGCGAGGAGCTGCGGGACCAGCTCGGCGGCGTTGCCGAGGACGCCGATGGAGAGCGGCCTGCGCTGGTCGCGGGCCTCGGTGGCGAGCCGGAGGGCGTGGTCGAGGCTGTCGGCCCTCACGTCGAGGTAGCGGTGCTCGATGCGGCGCTCGATGGCGCGCGGGTCGACGTCGACGCAGATCGCGACGCCGTCGTTCATGGTGACGGCCAGCGGCTGGGCGCCGCCCATGCCGCCGAGGCCGGCGGTGAGGGTGATGGTGCCGGCGAGGGTGCCGCCGAACTTCTTCGCGGCGACGGCGGCGAAGGTCTCGTAGGTGCCCTGGAGGATGCCCTGGGTGCCGATGTAGATCCAGGAGCCGGCCGTCATCTGGCCGTACATGGTGAGGCCGAGCTGCTCCAGGCGCCGGAACTCCTCCCAGTTGGCCCAGTCGCCGACCAGGTTGGAGTTGGCGATGAGGACGCGCGGGGCCCACTCGTGGGTCTGCATGACGCCGACCGGGCGGCCGGACTGGACCAGCATGGTCTCGTCCTGCTTGAGGGTCCTCAGGGTGCGGACCATGGCGTCGAAGGAGCGCCAGTCGCGGGCGGCCTTGCCGGTGCCGCCGTAGACGACGAGCTTGTCGGGGTGCTCGGCGACCTCGGGGTCGAGGTTGTTCTGGAGCATCCGGAGGGCGGCCTCCTGCTGCCATCCCAGGGCGCTCAGTTCCGTACCGCGCGGGGCCCGTACGGGGCGGGGTCCTGACATGGCTGTGCCTCCTCGGATGTCGTTCAGATATTCACATCCTGACCTGATGAATAGTTGTAGTCAACAGGGCGCGGCCCACCGGTTCGCCGAAGACCCCGGCGCGGGCGCCGGCGAGCGGGGCGGACGCGGGGGCGGGAGCGGGCGCGGGGGGCGTGGTGACGGGCACGGGCGCAGGCGCGGGAGTGGTCGGGGGCACGGTGGCGGACGCCGGAACGAACGCGCCGCCGCCGTTCCCGCGCACGCCCCGGTGACGGGCCGCGCGGGGCCCGCCAGGATGGACCCCATGGCCTCCTACCGCCGCGATCTCGCCGTCCGGGCCGCCGTCGCCCGGGGACTCCTCACCCCCGAAGCCCCCCTCGTCGCCCTCCTCGACACCGCCGGCATCCGCGCCTCCGCCGCCGCCCTGACCGACGCCTTCGCCGCCGTCACCCGCGCCGAGGTGCTGCACGCCTTCGCCGTGAAGGCCGCCCCGCTCGTCCCCGTCCTGCGCCTGCTCGCCGACGCGGGGATCGGCGCCGAGGTGGCGAGCCCCGGCGAGCTGGCCCTCGCCCGCGCCGCCGGCCTGCCGCCCTCCCGCACCGTCCTCGACTCGCCCGCCAAGACGCCCGGCGAGCTGCGCGGGGCCCTGGCCCTCGGGATCGCCGTCAACGCCGACAACTTCCAGGAGCTGGCCCGCCTCGACGCCCTGGTCGCCTCCGCCCCCACCGCCTCGCCGCTCGGGCTGCGGGTCAACCCGCAGATCGGCGCCGGCGCGATCGACTCCACCTCCACCGCCACCGCCACCTCCAAGTTCGGCATCGCGCTGCGCGACGAGGGCGCCCGGGAGGCCGTCGTCCAGGCCTACCTGGACCGCCCCTGGCTCACCCGCCTGCACACCCACACCGGCTCCCAGGGCGTCCCGCTCACCCTGATGGCCGAAGGCGTCCGGGCCGCGTACGAGCTGGCCGAGGAGATCAACGCCAAGGCCGGCCGGCCCCAGGTCGACACCCTCGACATCGGCGGCGGCCTCCCGGTCAACTTCTCCTCCGAGGAGGAGACCCCCACCTACGCCGACTACGCCCGGCTGCTCGCCGCCACCGTCCCCGGCCTCCTCGACGGGCGCTACCGCCTGGTCACCGAGTTCGGGCGCTCCCTGCTCGCCAAGCACGGCACGGTCCTCACCCGCGTCGAGTACACCAAGACCTCCGGCGGCCGGCCGATCGCCGTCACCCACGCCGGCGTGCAGCTCGCCACCCGCACCGTCTACGCCCCCCGGGCCTGGCCGCTGCGGATCCTCGCGTACGACGCCGAGGGCCGCCCCCGCACCGGCGAGGTCACCGTCCAGGACGTGGCGGGCCCCGCCTGCTTCGCCGGGGACCTGCTCGCCGCCGGCCGCGCCCTGCCGCTGCTCCGCCCGGGCGACGTGGTCGCCGTCCCCGACACCGGCGCGTACGCCTTCGCCCACCACTACGCCTACAACAGCCTCCCCCGCCCCGCCGTGCACGGCTTCACGGTCGCCGGCGACGGCACGGTCGCCTTCGCCCTGGTCCGCCCCGCCCAGACCCCCGACGAGATCGTCGCCGAGGCCGGCGGCGGCCACGCCGACGCGCTCGTCCGGTAGCGGTCGCCCCGGACAGCCACTTCGATGGGGCCATGACCACCACCACCGTCGTCGAGCGCCGGGTCGCCGCCTCGCCCGGCCGCGTCTGGGAGTCGATCACCGACCTGCCGGAGCTGCCCCGGGTGCTCTCCGGCGTCCAGCGGGTCGAGGTGCTCACCGAGGGCGTCTTCGGCGTGGGCACCCGCTGGCGCGAGACCCGGCGGATGTTCGGCAAGGAGGCCACGGAGGAGATGACCGTGACCGAGTGCGAGCCGCCCGACCGGTACGTCACGGTCGCCGGCTCGCACGGCATGCGGTACGTCTCCGAGCTCTCCCTGCGCGCCGACGGGCCCGGCGCCAGCGTGCTGCGGATGACCTTCTCCGCCCGCCCGGCGGACGGCCGCGCGCCGAAGCTCCTCGCGCGCCTCCTCGCCCGCCTCGGCACGAAGGCCGTCGCGAAGGCGCTCGCGAAGGACCTCGACGACATCGCCCGGGCGGTCGAGAACCGCTACTGACCGCCCCCGCGCCCGCCCGACCGCCCCTTACCCGATTTCGGCCACCCACGGGCATGTTCCGATGGAAAATGCCAGAACCGCCCCCCCGAGCCGCGCCGTTCAGTAACGTCACCGTCACTGCCGTTGCCCGCACGCCGTATCGGGAGGGGAACCCGCGTGCCCGGAATCGACGAGTGCCTGAGCGAGGCCATGTCCCTGCCGGGCGCTCGCGGCGCCTGGCTGGTCGACTGGAACAGCGGGCTCGCGCTCGGCACGGCGGGCGAGTCGCCGGTCGGCGACCACGAGACGACGGCCGCCGAGACCGCCGAACTCGCCCGCGTCGCCGCCGAGTTCGACTCCTTCACCACCCCGGGCGACAGCGCGGGGGAAGAGGGTCCCGACGGCGCGCCGCCCGTCGAGGACCTGATCGTCACCACCCGCGCCGGCTACCACGTCCTCCGCTTCGTCCGGACCTCCTTCGACAGCAGCGTCTTCCTCCACCTCTGGCTCGACCGCGAGACCGGCAACCTCGCCCTCGCCCGCATCCGCCTCGGCGACCTCGCCGAAAGACTGGTCCTCGGATGAGCGTCTCCCCGATGCTCGTCCGGCTGGCGGCGGAGCGGGCCACCGGCGCCCTGCTCCGCGACCACGGCACCCTCTACCTCGTCGACGGCCGGGTCGTGCACGCCGAGAGCCCCGCCTCCCCCGGCGTGGACGTCCTGCTCACCACCGGCGGGCGGCTCCCCCGCGAGGGCTGGGAGGAGGCCGTCGACCGGGCCGGCGCCCACCGGGCGGTCGGCCGCTTCCTCGTCGACAGCGGCCGGCTGCGCGACGGCGAGCTGGAGATCTGCCACCTCGGCGCCGTCTTCGACGCCGCCTTCTTCGCCCTCTCCCCCGCCAGCGGCCCCACCCGCTTCCGGTACGGCGTCGGCCACTGGTTCGGCACCGTGCGCCCGGTCTCCGCCGAGGCCGTCGAGCGCGAGACGCTGCGCCGCCGCGAACTCCTCGACGCCGTCTGGCCGTACGCCTCCGTCGACACCGCCCCCGTCGTGCCCCGCCCGGCCGCCGGCGACCAGGGCCCCGGCCAGGGCGTCGGCGCCCGCCGCCGCGCCCTGCTCGCCGCCGCCGACGGGGTCCGCACCCCCGCCGAACTGGCCCGGCTCCTGGGCCGCCCCGCCTTCCACACCCTCCTCGACGTCCGCAGGCTCGCCGCCGCCGGACTCGTCGAGACCCCGCTCGACGCGGCCCCCGACGCCACCCCCGTACCGCCCTCCCCGGTCATCCCGCCGGTCCCGCCGGTGACCGACCCCGACATCGCCCTGCTGCGCCGGCTCCGTGACGCCCTGGAGGCACACCTGTGATGAGGCGTGCTCTGCGCCTGCGCGCCGAGAGGAGACAGTTGATGACAGCCGAAGCCGAGGTGCTCGGCGAGCTCAGACGCCTGCGCGCCCGGCTGCCCCAACTCACCGGGGCGCTCGCGGCCAGCGCCGACGGCCTCGTGCTCGCCCACGACACGGCGGACGGCGCCGCGGAGAGCGTCGCCGCGCTGACCGCCGCCGCGCTCGGCGTCGGCCGGCGGCTCACCGAGGCCACCGGCCAGGGCGGCTTCCGGGAGCTGCTCGTCCGCGGCGAGGGCGGGTACGTGGCCACCTACGCGGCCGGCGGCTCCGCCGTCCTCACCCTCTTCGCCGAACCCCGGATCAACGTGGGCCGGCTCCACCTGGAGGCCCGCCGCTCCAGTACCCGCATCGGCGAACTGGTCGACGGCGCCCTGGAGCGCAGGGACCCGAACTGACCCGCACCGCAAGAAAACCGACCCGTACAGAAGGAAGTCGCACCATGGCGAACACCGAGACGTCCCTCAAGGAAGCGATGACGATCGACGGCGCGATCGGCGCGGCCCTCGTCGACTACACGAGCGGCATGGCGCTCGGCACGATCGGCGGCGGCACGGAGCTCGACCTGAACGTGGCCGCGGCGGGCAACACCGACGTCGTCCGGGCCAAGGTCCGCGCGATGGAACTCCTGGGCCTCAGCGAGGACATCGAGGACATCCTCATCACCCTCGGCACCCAGTACCACCTCATCCGGCTGCTCAAGGGACGCGGCACCAACGGCCTGTTCCTGTACCTGGCGCTGTCGAAGGACCGGGCCAACCTGGCGATGGCCCGCCACCAGCTGAAGAAGATCGAGGCGGGCCTGGACGTGTGAGCCCGCCCTCCGCACGAGGAGACCCCGCGGGGCGCCCGCGAGGAGCCCCGCGGGAGGCCGTCACTCCACGAAGAGCCCCCGCTCCGCCGCCTTCGCGTCGAACTGCTCCAGGCGCGCCTGCGCGTCCGGCAGCTCGTCCGCCATGGCCTCCAGGAGGACCCGGCCGAGGAGCATCGGCGCGCAGGCGGTGTCGAAGGCGAGGCCGGTGCCGACGGCGGCCGGGATGAGCAGGTCGGAGTGGGCGGCGACGGGCGCGAAGGCGGACTCGGCCACGGTCACCACCGTGAGCCCGGCGGCCCGCGCGTACTCCAGCGCCTCGACGACCTCGCGCGGGTGCCGGGGCAGCGCGAAGCAGAGCAGCGCGGTGGCCCCGGCCCGTACGGCCGCGTCGATCCGGTCGGTGAGCATCGAGCCGCCCTCGTCGAGCAGCCGGACGTCCGGGTGCACCTTGGCGGCGAAGTAGGCGAAGCCGCGGGCCTGCGAGGAGGCGGCGCGCAGGCCGAGGACGAGCAGCGGGCGGGAGCCCGCGAGCAGCCGCCCGGCCCTCTCCACCGGCGCCGGGTCGGCGAGCAGCCCGGCGAGGTGCCGCAGGTTCTCGATCTCGGCGAGGACGGCCTGCTGGTACTCGTTGTGCCCGGCGTCCTCGCCGGGCACGGGCTCGGGCGGCGCGACCTCCCGCAGGTGGCGGCGGAGCGCCGGATAGCCGTCGAAGCCGAGGGCGACCGCGAAGCGGGTCACGGAGGGCTGGCTGACGCCGGCCAGCTCGGCCAGCTCCACGCTGGAGAGGAAGGGCGCGTCGGCGGCGCGGCGCACCATGCAGTGGGCGATCCGCCGCTGCGTGGGCGTGAGCCGGTGCCCCTCGAAGAGCGCCTGGAGCCGCCCGGCCGGGCTGTCGCTCATGCCGTCCCCCTTCATCCCATTCATCCCTGACCCTGTCTGCATAAGGATATGCAGACAGGGTCAGGGACGGGGAAGGAGAGGCGCGGGGACCGCCGCACCCCCATCGCTGGGGGGCGGGACGACGGCGGTCCCCGCGGGGGACACGGGCCCGGGTCAGGGCCGGTCTCCGCGTCCGCGGCGTCCTCAGAGGTCCGGGAGCCGCTCCGGAGGTTCCTGTGACGCCGACGAGGAACACTCTGCCGGACCCTTGTTAAGCGGGTGCTGCGCCGACGTGACGCCCTCGTACCGTTTGCGCGAACGCCCGCACGGCCTCCCGGGACCGGTCAGCGGCCGCCGCCGGCCAGGAAGGCGAGCAGGTCCTGGCGGCTGACGACGCCGGTGGGCTTGCCCTCGACGAGGACGATGGCGGCGTCGGCGGACTCGCCGAGGACGGACATCAGGCTGGCGACCGGCTCGCCGGAGCCGACCTGCGGCAGCGGCGCGGACATGTGGTCCTCCAGCGGGTCCTCCAGCTTCGCCTTCTGGGTGAAGAGGTGGTCCAGGAGCTCCCGCTCGACGACCGAGCCGACGACCTCGGCGGCCATCACGTCGGGGTGGCCCGCGCCCGGCTTCACGATCGGCATCTGGGAGACGCCGTACTCGCGCAGCACCTCGATGGCCTGGCCGACGGTCTCGTCCGGGTGCATGTGGACGAGGGAGGGCAGGCCGCCCTCCTTGTGGCGCAGGACGTCGGCGACTGTGGCGGTGGTGGTGTCCTCCAGGAAGCCGTGGCCGGCCATCCACTCGTCGCTGAAGATCTTCGACATGTAGCCGCGGCCCGAGTCCGGGAGGAGGACGACGACGACGTCGTCGGGGCCGAGGTCCTTGGCGACCTCCAGGGCGGCGACGACGGCCATGCCGCAGGAGCCGCCGACGAGGAGGCCCTCCTCCTTGGCGAGGCGGCGGGTCATCTGGAAGGAGTCCTTGTCGGAGACCGCGACGATCCGGTCCGTCACGTTCCGGTCGTAGGCGGTGGGCCAGAAGTCCTCGCCGACGCCCTCGACCAGGTACGGGCGGCCGGAGCCGCCGGAGTAGACGGAGCCCTCCGGGTCGGCGCCGATGACCTTGACCTTGCCGCCGCTGACCTCCTTCAGGTAGTTGCCGGTGCCGGAGATGGTGCCGCCGGTGCCGACGCCCGCCACGAAGTGGGTGATCCTCCCCTCGGTCTGCTCCCACAGCTCGGGACCGGTGGTCTCGTAGTGCGAGCGCGGGTTGTTGGGGTTGGAGTACTGGTCGGGCTTCCAGGCGCCGGGCGTCTCGCGGACGAGCCGGTCCGAGACGTTGTAGTACGAGTCCGGGTGCTCCGGGTCGACGGCGGTGGGGCAGACGACGACCTCGGCACCGTAGGCCCGCAGCACGTTGATCTTGTCGAGGGACACCTTGTCGGGGCAGACGAAGATGCACTTGTAGCCCTTCTGCTGGGCCACGATCGCCAGGCCGACGCCGGTGTTGCCGGACGTGGGCTCGACGATGGTGCCGCCGGGCTTCAGCTCGCCGCTCTGCTCGGCGGCCTCGATCATGCGCAGGGCGATGCGGTCCTTGACCGACCCGCCGGGGTTGAAGTACTCCACCTTGGCGAGGACGGTGGCCTGAATGCCGGCCGTCACGTTGTTGAGCTTCACCAGCGGGGTGTTGCCGACGAGGCTGATCATCGAGTCGTGGAATTGCACCGTGTTCTCCGGGGTCTCCGTAATGGTGTGGCCAGCGTATGCGTAGTCGGGACGCCTTTCGGGGCAGTTAGACCCTGAACGGCTCGAAGGACCTGTGGAACCCGAACGGCTCGAAGGAGGTGACGCCCCCGATGTCCAGGGCGAGGGTGGCGCGCCGGATCGCGGCGGGAGCGGCGTACGGCGGCGGGAGCATCGGCCTGATCGGCGTGGCCGCGGTCGGGATCCTGCTGGCCGAGGCGCAGCTCGCGAAGCGGACGGTGGGCACGGGGACGGCGCCCCTGCCCCCGGCGGCGGACGGGCTGTACGGGAGGGCGTTCGGCACGGAGGATCCGCTGCGGCTGGCCCTTCTGGGTGATTCCACGGCCGCCGGCCAGGGGGTGCGCCGGGCGGGGCAGACGCCGGGCGCGCTGCTCGCCTCGGGGCTCGCGGCGGTCGCGGAGCGCCCGGTGGCGCTGAAGAACGTGGCGCTGTCGGGGGCCCGCTCGGACGACCTGGAGCGGCAGGTGTCGCTGCTGCTCGCGCAGCCGCTGGGCCCGCCGGACGTCTGCGTGATCATGATCGGGGCGAACGACGTGACGCACCGGCTGCCGGCGACGGAGTCGGTGCGGCTGCTGGCGGCGGCGGTGCGGCGGCTGCGGACGGCCGGGGCGGAGGTGGTCGTCGGCACCTGCCCGGATCTGGGCACGATCGAGCCGGTCTACCAGCCGCTGCGATGGCTGGCCCGGCGGGCCTCGCGGCAGCTGGCGGCGGCCCAGACGATCGTGGTGGTGGAGCAGGGCGGGCGGACGGTCTCGCTGGGCGACCTGCTGGGCCCGGAGTTCGCGGCGAACCCGCGGGAGATGTTCGGGGTGGACCTCTTCCACCCGTCGGCGGAGGGGTACGCGACGGCGGCGATGGCGGTGCTGCCGACGCTCTGCGCGGCGCTCGGCGTGTGGCCCGAGCCGGACCGGCTGGAGCCGGGCCGCCGGGAGGACGTGCTGCCGGTGGCGAAGGCGGCGGCCGAGGCGGCGAAGCAGGCGGGTACGGAGGTGACCGGCGTCCGGGCCCCGTGGGCGCTGCTGAAGCACCGGCGCAGGCGGCGGCTGACGGAGCCGGCAGAGACGGGTCAGGAGGCGGGCGCGGAGGCGGGCGCCGGACCGGACGGGGGCGCGGAGGCCCCGGGGGAGCTGCCGGAGGGCCGGGGGGAGCCGTTGCCGCAGGACGCCCCCCGCACCTGAGCAAGCGCTTAGAAAAGAGGCCCTCGTCACACGGCGATCCCGATGACCCCGTGCGGTACGTGCAGGTAACTTCCCCTTGAGTCCGTCCGCCACCAGCCCCCTGGAGCCGTGATGCCCGAAGCCGTGATCGTCTCGACCGCCCGTTCCCCCATCGGCCGGGCCTTCAAGGGCTCCCTGAAGGACCTGCGCCCCGACGACCTCACGGCCACGATCATCCAGGCCGCGCTGGCCAAGGTCCCCGAGCTGGACCCGCGCGACATCGACGACCTGATGCTGGGCTGCGGCCTGCCGGGCGGCGAGCAGGGCAACAACCTGGGCCGGATCGTCGCCGTGCAGATGGGCATGGACCACCTGCCGGGCTGCACCATCACCCGCTACTGCTCCTCCTCGCTGCAGACCTCCCGGATGGCGCTGCACGCGATCAAGGCGGGCGAGGGCGACGTCTTCATCTCGGCCGGCGTCGAGATGGTGTCCCGCTTCGTGAAGGGCAACTCGGACTCGCTGCCGGACACGCACAACCCGTTCTTCGCCGAGGCCGAGGCCCGTACCGCCGAGGTCGCCGCCTCCGAGGGCTCCACCTGGCACGACCCGCGCGAGGACGGCCTCGTCCCCGACGCGTACATCGCCATGGGCCAGACCGCGGAGAACCTCGCCCGCTGGAAGGGCGTCACCCGCCAGGACATGGACGAGTTCGGCGTCCGCTCGCAGAACCTCGCCGAGCAGGCCATCAAGAACGGCTTCTGGGAGCGCGAGATCACCCCGGTGACCCTCCCGGACGGCACGGTCGTCTCGAAGGACGACGGCCCGCGCGCCGGCGTCACCCTGGAGGGCGTCTCCGGCCTGAAGCCGGTCTTCCGCCCCGACGGCCTGGTCACCGCCGGCAACTGCTGCCCGCTGAACGACGGCGCCGCCGCGCTCGTCATCATGTCCGACACCAAGGCGCGCGAGCTGGGCCTGACCCCGCTGGCCCGGATCGTCTCCACCGGCGTCTCCGGCCTCTCCCCCGAGATCATGGGCCTCGGCCCGGTCGAGGCGTCGAAGCAGGCCCTGAAGCGGGCCGGCCTGACCTCCTCCGACATCGACCTGGTCGAGATCAACGAGGCGTTCGCCGCGCAGGTCATCCCCTCCTACCGGGACCTCGGCTTCGACCTCGACAAGGTCAACGTCAACGGCGGCGCCATCGCCGTCGGCCACCCCTTCGGCATGACCGGCGCCCGCATCACCGCCACCCTCATCAACAGCCTCCAGTTCCACGACAAGCAGTTCGGCCTGGAGACGATGTGCGTGGGCGGCGGCCAGGGCATGGCGATGGTCATCGAGCGGCTGAGCTGAGCCGCAGCGGAGGGGAGGGGCCGCCCGAGGAACGAGGGCGGCACCTGCCCGCAGCGGAGGCGAAGCTCAGCGCGACCGGACACACGAGCGGCCGAGCTGAGCCGCGGCCGAGGCGAAGCCCGGCTGAGCTGAGCCCCGGCCGAGCTGAGCCGCGGCCGAGGCGAAGCCCGGCTGAGCTGAGCCCCGGCCGAGGCGAAGCCCGGCCGGGGCGGGCCCGTTCTCCACGGGCCGAGCGCGTCAACCGCCCCGCGTCCAAGCCGTGACCGAATCTCCCCCAGGATGTGACATACATCCCGGGGGAATTCGTTTTCGCAGGTCAGCACTGTTCCGGGACCAAACGCCCGGCCGAAATACCTGTCCGTTTCGTGACGTAATGCACTGACAGGGGGTCCCGGCCCGCGACAAGCTGATGTAGGAAGTCGGGGGATCGACTCGAAACCGGGAGTACGTCAGTGAGCGCCATGTCTCTTGCCCTGCTGCTGACCACGGCCGCTGCCACGGCCGTGGGCGCCGCTGCCCTGCACCACGTGCGGGGTCTCCGCAAGGAGGTCACCGCCCTGCGCACCGAGCTGGCCGCCGGCCACGGCGTGACGGTCCCCGCGGCCCGCGCCACGCCCGCCGCCGAGATACGGGCCGCGGTCACGGAGGCGCTGGCCGAGGAGCGCGAGCGCGAGCTCGCCGAGGCGCGGGCCTTCTGGGCCGCGCAGGAGGCCCGGGACGCGGCCGACGCGCCCTCCGCCCTCCTCGGCGGCCCGGCGGGCGAGGAGACCGGCGGTCTCTTCGTGCCGCGCCAGACGGACTTCGTGGGCCTGGAGGCGATGGCCCTGGAGGCCATGGAGGCCGAGGCGGCCGCCCTGGACGGCGTCGTCGACCCGGTGGACGACTTCCCCGAGTACCCGGAGGACTCCGCCGAGCTGGCCGCCGCCCGTCGCCGGCACCCCTCGCACCCGGACTTCGTGCCGGTGCAGACCCCGGTGGTCACCGACCACGAGCGCACGGTGGCGCGCCTGGAGGAGCTCGCGGACACGGCCACGGCCCTCACCGACGTCCGCCCCGGCCCGCTCGGCACCCTCGACGTGTACGTCTTCGCCGACGGCACCACGCTCTGCATGACCCCCGGCCACCGCGAGACCGCCGAGCGCCTCGCGGAGGCGCTGCGCGCCGGCCGCACCCCGGTCCTCCTGGGCGGCTCCGGCGTCTCCGGCGCCTTCGCCCTGACCTTCTCCTACGGCGAGACGGACGAGGAGAACGTCTACATCCTCGCGGACCGCGTGATCGCGTCCCTCTGACCGACCGCGCCCCTCGCACCGTGGGGCCCCGGGGGCCTCACGGGCTCCGGGGCGCCGCTACAGCCCCGACCGCTCCCGCGCCTCGCGCACCAGCGCCACGGCCTCGTCCCGTTCCCGCTCGCGGGAAGGGGGCGGGGCCGTTCGCAGTGCCTCGGCCAGGTCCGCGCCCGCGACCGCGAGCTGGTCGGCCACGACGAAGACCCCCGCGTCGGGGATGATCCGCGGCTCGGCGCCCGGTGTCTCCACCGCCTGCGCCCGTACCGCCAGCTCCCGCGCCAGCGCCAGCCCCTCCGCCGCCGCCCCCTGCTGGAGGCGGCTCTGCGGGGCCGCCCGCAGCCGGTCGGCGAAGCGTTCCACGGCGGTGGTCAGGTCACTCGTATCCAGCACGCGTCCGACCCTACCGGGGCGGGGGCTCCCGTCCCCCGCCCCGGCCCGGCGGCCGGTCACTTCACGTGGCGTCCGAGGAAGTCGCGGACCAGGGCCGCGATCTCCTCGCCGTGGGTCTCCAGCGCGAAGTGCCCGGCGTCGAGCAGGTGGATCTCCGCGTCGGGCAGGTCCCGGGCGAACGCCTCGGCGCCGGCCGGGCCGAAGATCTCGTCGTTGCGCCCCCAGACGGCGAGCAGCGGCGGCCGGTGGGTGCGGAAGTACTCCTGGAAGGCCGGGTAGGCGTCGAGGTTGAACTGGTAGTCCCAGAAGAGCTGGAGCTGGATCTCCTTGTTGCCGGGGCGGTCGAGGCCGGCCTGGTCCAGGGTCCAGGTCTCGGGGGCGAGCCGGTCGAGCCGGTCGGCGGGGACGCCGTGGGTGTACTGCCAGCGGGTGGCCTCGGCGGTGAGCAGCTCGCGCACCGCCGGCTCGTGGGCCTCCCGGTCCCGGGCGTGGGCGAAGAGGACGTCCCAGAAGGGCGTGAGGCCCTCCCGGTAGGCGTTGCCGCTCTGGGTGACGAGGGCGGTGACGCGCTCGGGGTGGCGGGAGGCGATCCGCAGGCCGATGGGGGCCCCGTAGTCCTGGACGTAGAGCGCGAAGCGGTCCGCGCCGAGCCGGTCGAGCAGGCCGAGGGTGATCTCGGTGAGCTTCTCGAAGCCGTACGCGAAGTCCTCGGCGGCCGGGGCGGCGGAGGCGCCGAAGCCGATGTGGTCGGGGGCGATCAGGTGGTAGGAGTCGGCGAGCTCGGCGATGAGGCCCCGGTACATGTGCGAGCTGGACGGGAAGCCGTGCAGCAGGACGAGGGTGGGGTTCGCCGGGTCGCCGGCCTCCCGGTAGAAGACGTCGAGCCCGTCGACGGTGACGGTGCGGGCGCGCAGGGCGAAGCTGGACATGACGGTCTCCCCGTTTCCGGTCCCGGAGCGGGAGAACGATCGTTCTCCCGATGCCCTGTAGAGTAGGAGAACGATGGTTCTCCATGCAAGGGGTGAGCGGATGGATGCGGAAACCGCCGGACTGAAGGTGCTGGACACCGCGGAGCGGCTCTTCGGCGAACGGGGGGTGCAGGCCGTCGGCATGGACGCCGTCCGCTCCGCGTCCGGCGTCTCGCTCAAGCGGCTGTACCAGGTCTTCCCGTCCAAGGAGCTGCTCGTGGAGGCCGTCCTGAAGCGCCGGGACGAGGCCGTCAGGGCCTCGCTCGCCGCCCACGGCGCCCGGGTCGCCGACGGGCCGTACGCGCGCGTCCTGGCGGTCTTCGACTGGCTCGCCGACTGGTTCGCGGAGCCCGGCTTCCGCGGCTGCGCCTTCATCAACGCCTTCGGGGAGCTCGGCGGGGTGACCCCGGCCGTGGCCGCGATCGCCCGCGACCACAAGGAGGCCGTCCGGGCCTACTTCGCCGAGCAGACCGACGCCCTGGGCGCCCCGCGGGACCTCGCCGACCAGCTGGACCTGCTCGCCAACGGCGCCATGGCCGTCGCCGGCATCACCGGCTCCCCGGAGCCGGCCGCCCGGGCGAAGGCCGCGGCCCGCGTCCTGCTCGACGCGGCGCGCCCCTGAGGGCGCGGAAGGGCCCGGGAACGCGGAAGGGCCCGCCCGGCGCGAAGCCGGACGGGCCCTTCCCCCGTGTCGGGGGTGCGTCAGTCGTCGCCCTGGAGGATCGACAGCAGACGCAGCATCTCCAGGTAGATCCACACCAGGGTCATGGTGAGGCCGAAGGCGGCCAGCCATGCCTCCTCGCGCGGGGCACCGTAGGTGATGCCGTCCTCGACCTGCTTGAAGTCGAGGGCGAGGAAGCAGGCGCCCAGGACGATGCCGATGACACCGAAGAGGATGCCGAGGCCGCCGCTGCGGAAGCCGAGGCCGTCACCGCCGGCGAACACCGAGAAGAGCAGGTTGACGACCATGAGCAGCATGAAGCCCATGGCCGCGGCCATCACGAAGCCGGTGAAGCGGCGGTTGACCCGGATCCAGCCCATCTTGTAGGCGACGAGCACACCGGCGAAGACCGCCATCGTGCCGAGGACCGCCTGGATGACCACGCCGTCGGCGATGTAGGTCGAGACGGCCGCGGAGATCACGCCGAGGAAGACGCCCTCGAAGGCCGCGTAGCCCAGGATCAGGGCGGGCGCCGCCTTGCGCTTGAAGGACTGCACGAGCGCCAGCACCAGGGCGACCAGGGCGGCGCCGATGGCGATGCCGTAGGACTTGCCGAGGTTCGCCGGGTCGACCGGCAGCAGGAACCAGGACAGGACGGCGGTGAGGACGACCGTGCCGAGCGTCATGGCCGTACGGCTCACGACGTCGTCGATCGTCATCACGTTGCCGCGCGTCTGCGGGGCGCCCGCCTGGACGTCCTGCGGCGCGTAGGGGTTGGTGGCGTACGGGTTGGTGGCGCCCTCGGCGTACGGGTTGCCGGTCGCGTACGGGTTCGTTCCGACGGCGGGGCCCCCGGCCTGCGGCTGCTGCGCGTTGAAGCCCGCGTAGCCGTTGTCGCGGCTGAACCCCCGTCGCGAGAAGACCGGGTTGCTGCTCCTCATCTCACTCCTCCATGGACGGCCGCACTGCGCGGCCTTGCGTCAAGGGTAATGCGTAGGCAAAAGAAACTCTCTAGTGCTCGGGGAGGATCTTTTGCGGCCGCGCGAGGGGGGGCGGAGGGGAGGGAGCCGGGCGGCGGGGCCGGGGAGGGACGGTCCGCCGGGCCGCAGGCGTTCCCTGGGCCCGGGGTGGTGCCCGGAACCGGACTTGAACCGGTACGGCCCGAAGGCCAGCGAGGTTTAAGCTCGCCGTGTCTGCTATTCCACCATCCGGGCGTCGCGGCGGAGCTCCGCGTTGGCACAGGAGCCTATCGGGGCCCTTCCCTCGTTCAGCGGAACGAAGGACCGATGTTGTCTTATTTTATTGACGTCTGAGGGTGCGTCAGTGCAGGTCGGGCGGGTTTTCGCGAACTGTGACGGGGGTCGCAGGCGCAAAGCCGCCACCCCCGGATTGACCAGATCTCGCCGCAGGTGTGTCACGTCGCCCTCGGGGTCGCCGTCATACCAGAGGAGGAGGGGAGGGGCCCGGGGTCCGACCCGAGGGGGCCCCGGGAACGGGCACGTGGACGGACGACCGGGGCAGGAACGTTCGAAACGATGGAGTGGTTCCCGGGTCAGCCGGGTTTCCGACCGGTCGCCGGCCCGCGCCGGACGGTCGCCGATCCACCGCCGTGACAGGAGTCCCCCTCGTGACCACCACCCCCACCGTGCCCCGCACCACCGCGGTGGCCGCCCGCGCCACGGAGCTCACGAAGGTCTACGGAGCGGGCGAGACCCAGGTGGTCGCGCTCGACCGGGTCAGCGTGGACTTCCGCCAGGGCGAGTTCACCGCGATCATGGGCCCCTCCGGCTCCGGCAAGTCGACGCTCATGCACTGCGTCGCCGGCCTCGACTCCTTCTCCTCCGGCTCGGTCCGGATCGGCGACACCGAGCTGTCCACCCTCAAGGACAAGCAGCTCACCCAGCTCCGCCGGGACAAGATCGGCTTCATCTTCCAGGCGTTCAACCTGCTGCCGACCCTGACCGCGATGGAGAACATCACGCTCCCCATGGACATCGCCGGCCGCAAGCCCGACCAGCGGTGGGTCCAGCAGGTCATCGACATGCTCGGCCTCTCCGGCCGCCTCAAGCACCGCCCCACCGAGCTCTCCGGCGGCCAGCAGCAGCGCGTCGCCGTCGCCCGCGCCCTCGCCTCCCAGCCCGAGATCATCTTCGGCGACGAGCCCACCGGAAACCTGGACTCGCGCTCCGGCGCCGAGGTCCTCGGCTTCCTCCGCAACTCGGTCCGCGAGCTCGGCCAGACCGTCGTCATGGTCACCCACGACCCCGCCGCCGCCTCCTACGCCGACCGCGTGATCTTCCTGGCCGACGGCCGGATCGTCGACGAGATGCTGCGCCCCTCCGCCGACGGCGTGCTCGACCGCATGAAGGCCTTCGACGCCAAGGGCCGTACGAGCTGACGCGCGCGCCCCGCGCCGCCCCGTCCGCCGCCCTCCGCCGCCCTCCTTCCTCCAGGACCTCACCCATGTTCCGTACCGCCCTGCGCAACGTCCTCGCGCACAAGGCGCGGCTGCTGATGACCGTGCTCGCCGTGATGCTCGGCGTCGCCTTCGTCTCCGGCACCCTCGTCTTCACCGACACCCTCTCCCAGGCCTTCCGCAACCAGTCCGCGAAGAGCTACGACGACGTGGCCGTCGCCGTCGACCTGCGGCCGGACCCCGAGGAGGCCGCCGAGCACCCCGGCCTCTCCCAGGCGACCGTCGACAAGGTCGCGAAGCTCGACGGCGTCACCGGCGTCCAGCCCCGCGTCGACGGCTTCGCCGGCGTGCCGGACGCGAAGGGCAAGCTGATCGGGGTCGGCTGGTCCAACAAGGGCACCAACTTCGCCCCCGGCCCCGACGGCGAGGACCCCGCGTTCACGTTCACCAGCGGGAACGGCCCGGCCGAGGCCGGCCAGATCGCGCTCGACAGGGCCACCGCCGACAAGGGCGGGTACGAGGTCGGCGACCGGGTCCGCGTCGCCACCAACGGGCCGGTGAAGGAGTACACCCTCTCCGGCGTCTTCACCACCGAGGACGGCGCCGTCAGCGCCGGCGGCAGCCTCGTCGTCTTCGACACCCCGGTCGCCCAGAAGCTGTACCTGAAGCCCGGCTACTACTCCGACCTCAACGTGGCCGCGGCCGAGGGCACCGACGCCGGCAAGCTCCTCGACGAGGTCCTGAAGGTCGTCCCGAAGGCCGCCACCGCCCAGACCGGGCAGGCCCTGGCCGACCAGCAGGCCCGCGACATCGAGGCCGGCCTCGGCGCCCTCAACCAGACGCTGCTCGCCTTCGCCGGCATCGCGCTCTTCGTCGGCGTCTTCCTGATCTCCAACACCTTCACCATGCTGGTCGCCCAGCGCACCAAGGAACTGGCCCTGATGCGCGCGGTCGGCGCCTCGCGCAAGCAGATCACCCGCTCCGTCCTCGCCGAGGCCGGCCTCGTCGGCCTGGTCGCCTCCGCCGTCGGCTACGTCCTCGGCGTCGGCCTCGCCATGGGCCTGCGCTCCGGCATGGCCGCCTTCGAGCTGAAGGTCCCGGACGGCGCCCTGGTCCTGGAGGCCACCCCGCTGCTCGCCGCCTTCGGCGTCGGCGTCGTCATCACCATGCTGGCCGCCTGGCTGCCGGGCCGCCGGGCCGCGAAGATCCCGCCGGTCGCCGCGATGAACAGCGTCCACGCCACCCCGAACACCAAGTCGCTCGTCGTGCGGAACGCGATCGGCGCCGCGATCACCGCCATCGGCGCCGTCCTGATCGTGCTCGGCGCGAACACCGGCGGCGACGAGGGCCGCCTGACCATCGCGGGCGGCGCCTTCGCCACCCTGATCGGCGTCATCGTCCTCATCCCGTTCCTGTCCCGGCCCGTGATCGCCCTCATCCGCCCCTTCTTCGTGAAGGCCTTCGGGATCTCCGGCAAGCTCGCCGGCCTCAACGCGGTCCGCAACCCGCGCCGCACCGGCGCCACCGCCTCCGCGCTCGCCATCGGCCTCACCCTGGTCACCGGCCTCACCGTGATCGGCGTCAGCGCCGGCCAGGCCCTGGACAAGATGACCGTCGACCAGATCAAGGCCGACTACATGGTCACCATGGCCAGCGGCAACGGCCTGTCGGCGGAGGCCCTCACCGCCCTGGAGAAGGCCCCCGGCGTCACCGCGGTCTCCCCGCAGCAGGCCGGCGCCCTCGACATCGAGGGGACGTACGTCTCCGCCTCCGGCGTCACCCCCGGCGACATCGAGAAGGTCCTGAAGATCGACGTCGTGGAGGGCTCGCTGGCCTCCCTCGGCGAGGGCCGGATCGCGGTCGCCGAGAAGACCGCCGACAAGCGCGGGCTGAAGGTCGGCGCCTCCGTCCCGGTCGAGTACCTGGACAAGAAGAAGGGCACGCTGACCGTCGGCGCGGTCTACAAGGACAGCGAGTTCCTCTCCCCCGTCCTCGTGGACGCGAAGGTCCTCGACGCGCACGACCCGCAGAAGTACGTCCCGCAGATCTTCGTCTCCACCGACGGCGGCCCGAGCGACGCCAACGAGCGGGCGCTGTCGAAGGCCATGGGCGACAACCCGGCCATCACCGTCATGGACAAGAAGGACATCCGCGACGAGTTCGGCGGGTCGATCAACCTGATGCTGAACATCATGTACGGCCTGCTCGCGATGGCCCTGATCATCGCCGTCCTCGGCGTCGTCAACACCCTCGCGATGTCCGTCTTCGAGCGGCAGCAGGAGATCGGCATGATCCGGGCGATCGGTCTCGACCGCCGCCGGGTGAAGCGGATGGTCCGCCTGGAGGCCGTCGTGATCTCGGTCTTCGGCGCGGTCGTCGGCATCGGCCTCGGCACCTTCCTCGCCTGGGCCATCGGCAAGACCTTCGAGGCGAGCCTCCCCGGCTACGCCCTGGTCCTGCCCTGGGACCGGATCGGGATCTTCCTGGCCCTGGCCGCCCTGGTCGGCGTGCTTGCCTCGCTCTGGCCGGCCCGCAGCGCCGCCAGGCTGAACATGCTCGCCGCCATCAAGGCCGAGTAGCACTGGCGGTACGGCGCGAGGGCCGGGGTTCCCGCGGGAACCCCGGCCCTCCCCCTTCTCCCCTCCCCTCCTCCGTTACTCCGTCCACTCCCGCGGCCGCAGCGGCAGCCCGCTCGTCCCCGGGGCGGGCGTCCTCACCGCCAGGAACTGGTTCACCCCGATCCGGTTGCGTTCGAAGGAGACCGCCGAGGCCGCCATGTAGAGCCGCCAGATCCGGGCCCGGCCCGGGGAGGTGAGCCGGACCGCCCGGTCCCACTCCCGCTCCAGGTTCGCCACCCACCGGCGCAGCGTCAGCGCGTAGTGCTCGCGGATCGCCTCCACGTCCCGGACCTCGAAGCCGGCGTCCTCCAGGATCGTCAGGGTGCGGCCCATCGGGGCGAGTTCGCCGTCGGGGAAGACGTACGCGTCGATGAAGGGGTCCACGCGGTACGCCTCCTCGTCGGGCTCCGGGCGGCGCGCGATCTGGTGGTTCAGGAGCCGTCCGCCGGGCTTGAGGAGGCCGTACAGGATGTCCGCGTACTCCCGGTACCGCACGGCACCGACGTGCTCGGCCATGCCGATGGAGGAGATCGCGTCGAACGGACCGTCGGACACGTCCCGGTAGTCCTGGACGCGGATCTCGATCCGGTCGGTCAGCCCCTCCTCGGCGATCCGCTTGCGGGCGAAGGCGGCCTGCTCGCGGGAGAGGGTGATGCCGACGACCCGGGCGCCGTACGCGCGGGCCGCGTGGATGGCCATCGAGCCCCAGCCGCAGCCGACGTCGAGCAGCCGGTCGCCCTCCTTCAGGGCCAGCTTGCGGGCGACGAGGTCGAGCTTGTCCCGCTGGGCCTCCTCCAGCGTGCCGCCGTCCGTCCAGTAGGCGCACGAGTAGACCATCGACGGACCGAGCACCAGCGCGTAGAAGTCGTTGCCCACGTCGTAGTGGTGACTGATCGCCTGCTTGTCTCGGCGCCTGCTGTGCCGGCCGCCGCTGCGGCCCCGGGCCTCCTCGACCGGCGGCTTCGGCGGCGGCAGCGGTCCGGCCAGCCGCAGCAGCTCCCCGGCGGCGGCCCGCACCCGCGGGTCGCGTGCGGAGGAGAGCAGGCCGCGGTCCTCCTCGCCGCGCTCCCAGACCAGCCCGGAGAGCCGGTCGAGCGCCTCGTACAGATCGCCCTCGACGTCGAGCTCGCCGGCCACCCAGGCGCGGGCCAGGCCCAGTTCGCCGGGCTTCCAGATCATCCGGCGCAGCGCCCTGCGGTCCCGGATCACGAGGACGGGGCCGTCACCGGCCGCCGGCCCGGCCTCGCTTCCGTCCCAGGCGCGCAGGCGCACCGGGAGGGGGGTTCCCAGCAGATCCTCGGCGAGATTCGCGAGCCGCGTCGCGGCGTCGGCCATGGTGAAACACCTCCGTGGTCCTTGCCCCAGATTGGTTCGTCACCAAGGGAACACCGTCGGTAGGGGTTTGCCATCCCGCCGCGACGCGAGAAGTCTCCGGAACACGCCGAAGGGCCGCCCGCACCACGGATGACGGACGGCCCTTCGGTACTGCTCGGGGTGTTACGACGCCTTGGCCTTCTCCGGGGCCGGGGCGGCCGCGGCGGGGGCCGGGGCGGGCTTGGCGGCCTCGTAGAACTCCTCGCGCGGCGTCTCCATGGCGCCGAGCGAGACGACCTCGCGCTTGAGGAACATGCCGAGGGTCCAGTCGGCGAAGACGCGGATCTTGCGGTTCCAGGTCGGCATCGCCATGCCGTGGTAGCCACGGTGCATGTACCAGGCGAGACGGCCCTTGAGCTTGATCTTCACCTTGCCCATGACGATCATGGCGACGCCCTTGTGCAGGCCGAGACCGGCCACGGCGCCCTTGTTGGCGTGGCTGTACTCGCGCTGCTCGAAGCCGCGCATGCCGGACACCACGTTGTCGCCGAGGACCTTGGCCTGGCGCAGCGCGTGCTGGGCGTTCGGCGGGCACCAGGCGTTCGGGTTGCCGGCGCGGCGGCCGACCATGTCCGGGACCTGGGCGTTGTCGCCGGCGGCCCAGGCGTAGTCGAGGCCGTTGATCTGCAGCTTCTCGTTGCAGTCGACGTGGCCGCGGGGGCCGAGCGGCAGGCCGAAGCGGGCCAGCGCCGGGTTGGGCTTGACGCCGGCGGTCCACACGATGGTGTTGGAGTCGACCTCGAGGCCGTTCTTGAGCACGACGTGGCCGTCCACGCAGGAGTCCATGGAGGTCTCCAGGTAGATCTCGATGCCGCGGCTCTCCAGGTGCTCCTTGCCGTACTGGCCGAGCTTGGGGCCCACCTCGGGGAGGATCTTGTCGGCGGCGTCGACCAGCACGAAGCGCATGTCCTCGCGGGACACGTTCGTGTAGTACTTCGCGGCGTCGCGGGCCATGTCCTCGACCTCGCCGATCGTCTCGGCGCCGGCGAAGCCACCGCCGACGAAGACGAAGGTCAGGGCCTTGCGGCGGACCTCCTCGTCGGTGGTCGAGTCGGCCTTGTCCAGCTGCTCGAGGACGTGGTTGCGCAGGCCGATGGCCTCCTCGATGCCCTTCATGCCGATGCCCTGCTCGGCGAGGCCGGGGATCGGGAAGGTGCGGGAGACGGCACCCATCGAGATGACCAGGTAGTCGAAGGGCAGCTCGTACGCCTCGCCGACGAGCGGCGCGATCGTGGCGACCTTGCGGTCCTGGTCGATGGTGGTGACCCGGCCGGTGAGCACCTCGGCTCCGCGCACGACGCGTCGCAGCGGGACGACGACGTGGCGCGGCGAGATGCTGCCGGCGGCGGCTTCGGGGAGGAAGGGCTGATAGGTCATGTACGACCGGGGGTCGACGACCGTGACGGTCGCCTCGCCATAGCGCATCTTCTTGAGGATGCGCCGCGCGGCGTACAGGCCAACGTACCCGCCGCCTACGATGAGGATCCTGGGACGCTCCGTGGTGCTCATGGCATCGAGTATCCACCCACTCGGGAGGGGCACCTCGTGCGCCCCTTCACAAGCTTCCGGGGGCGCTCTGCTACACTCCGCCGCCCACGTGATCCATGTCATGGTCGTGCAAAGGAACCGGAATGCACTGGTGAACGTTGTTCACCCCTACTGAACTGGCCCGGAGAGCCCCCGTTAACGCGAAACCAGCGGGTGCGTTCACACGATGGAAACTTCGAGCGAAGTGGCCTCCACACCTGCGAAAGGGCCCTGAGGACCCCCTTGGAGGGCCTCAAGACCTTACCTCCGGCGCCATCAGGGCCCTTTTCCTTGTGAAGAACTTCACGAAGCTTTTCCGACAGGGTGTCGCCGGTCGCCTCGATAGCTGCCCGCTATGCCACGGATAGGGCGATCCCATCGAGGATGTCGTGCTCGCTGACCACGACCTCGGCGGCTCCGACCCGCTCGACGATCTCCTGGAGGACCAGCGCGCCGGCCACGATGACGTCCACCCGGCCGGGGTGGACGACGGGGATCGCGGCCCGCTCGTCGTGGGTGGAGGCGAGGAGCCGGCGGGTGACCTCGGCGACCTGGGCGGCGGAGATCCGGGAGTGGTGGATCTTCTCGGAGTCGTACTCCGGCAGCCCGAGGGCGATGGCGGCGATGGTGGTGACGGAGCCGGCGAGGCCGACGAGGGTGTCGGCGGTGTCGATCGGGACGGTCTCGGCGGCGAGGTCGAGGGCGGCGCGGACGTCGGCGCGGATCGCCTCGGCCTCCTCGGCGGTCGGCGGGTCGTGCCGGACGTGCCGCTCGGTGAGCCGGACGCAGCCGATGTCGACGGAGCGGGCGGCCTCGACGTGCTCGTTGCCGACCACGAACTCGGTGGAGCCGCCGCCGATGTCCACGACCAGGCGCCGGTCGTCGCCGGGCAGCGAGCCGGTGGCGCCGGTGAAGGAGAACGCGGCCTCCTGGTCGCCGGTGATGACCTCGGGCTCGACGCCCAGGATCGCCACCACGCCGTCGACGAACTCCTGCCGGTTCTCGGCGTCGCGGGAGGCGGAGGTGGCGACGAAGCGGATCCGCTCGGCGCCGAGCTCCTCGATGACGGCGGCGTACTCGCGGCAGGCGGCGAAGGTCCGCTCCAGCGCCTCGGGGGCGAGCCGGCCGGTCCTGTCGACGCCCTGGCCGAGCCGGACGATCGTCATCCGCCGGTCCAGCTCGACGAGCTCCCCGGTCTCCGGGCGGACGTCGGCGACGAGGAGGCGGATGGAGTTGGTTCCGCAGTCGATTCCGGCGACCCGGGTCACGCGTCCTTCTCCTCGTCCTCGTCCGCGCACGGGTTCACGCACGGGCCCTTGGCCCACCACTCGGGGAGCATCGCGAGGGCCTCGTCGCCGAACGGGTTGACGCCCGGGCCGGCGACGAGCGAGTGGCCGACGAGGACGTGCAGGCACTTCACGCGGTCGGGCATGCCGCCGGCGCTGGGGAAGCCCTCCAGGACCTCGATGGCGTCGCGGCGGGCGAGGTAGTCCTCGTGCGCGGCGCGGTAGGCGGCGGCGAGCTCCGGGTCGGTGGCGAGCCGGGCCTGCATCTCCTTCATGACCCCGTTGGCCTCCAGGGTGCCGATGGCCGAGGCCGCCCGGGGGCAGGTGAGGTAGTACGTGGTCGGGAAGGGGGTGCCGTCGGGCAGCCGGGGCGCGGTCTCGACGACGTCCGGGTTGCCGCAGGGGCAGCGGTGCGCGATGGCGCGCAGGCCGCGGGGCGGCCGGCCGAGCTGGGCCTCGAAGGCGGCGACGTCCGCCTCGGTGGGCTCGGTGCGTTCGGTCTGCGGAGGGGGCGTTTCCATCGTGGGTCCTGAGTCGGGTCGGTCAGTGGCGGTCGGCGTTGTCGACGCCGTCCCAGAGGTTGTCGTACCAGGGCCGGTCGGCCGTTCCCCGCTCGGCGCGGGGGCGGTCGGCCGCCCCGGGGTCGTTCACGGTGAAGCCGGTCTCGCCGGGGAGCACGTAGTGGAGGTGTTCGCGGGCGAGGCGGCGGACGTAGGCGGGGTCCTGGAGGCGGGCCTTCTCGTCCCGCAGCTCCTCGACCCGCCGGGCGGCCTCGGCGGCCTTGCGCTCCTGGTCGGCGATCTCGCCCTGCTGGGAGACGTAGCTCCTTATCGGATAGGCGAGGGCGACGACGAGGGAGCAGACGACCAGGGCGAGGAAGGCGGCGCGGCCGGTGAGCCGGGAGCGCCGGGCCTGGCGGCGGGTCTGGGAGCGGTAGACACGGGCCGCGGTCTGCTCGCCGAGCAGCCTGATCCGGGTCGCGGTCGAGAACCGGTCCCCGTTCTTCACGGCCATGCCGTCCCGCCTCCCCTGTCGCCGGTGTCCCTCAAACGTGCGTCCCCGCACACGGTACGGGACCGGGTGCGGGGACGTACGGAAGCCGCCCTGCGGGACGGGTCTCAGCCCTTGAAGCGCGGGAAGGCGCTGCGGCCGGCGTAGACGGCGGCGTCGTCGAGGATCTCCTCGATGCGCAGCAGCTGGTTGTACTTGGCGACGCGCTCGGAGCGGGCCGGGGCGCCGGTCTTGATCTGGCCGCAGTTGGTGGCGACGGCGAGGTCGGCGATGGTGACGTCCTCGGTCTCGCCGGAGCGGTGGGACATCATGCACTTGAAGCCGTTGCGCTGGGCGAGCTCGACGGCGTCGAGGGTCTCGGTCAGCGAGCCGATCTGGTTGACCTTGACCAGGAGGGCGTTGGCGGACTTCTCCTCGATGCCGCGGGCGAGGCGCTCGGGGTTGGTGACGAAGAGGTCGTCGCCGACGAGCTGGACCTTGTCGCCGAGCTTCTCGGTGATGGCCTTCCAGCCGGCCCAGTCGTCCTCGAACAGCGGGTCCTCGATGGAGACGAGCGGGTACGCGGAGACGAGCTCCTCGTAGTACTCGGTCATCTCGGCGGCGGAGCGCTCCTTGCCCTCGAAGAGGTACGTGCCGTCCTTGTAGAACTCGGAGGCGGCGACGTCCAGGGCGAGGGCGACGTCCTTGCCGGGCACGTAGCCGGCCTGCTTGATGGCCTCCAGGATGAGGTCGAGCGCCTCGCGGTTGGAGCCGAGGTTCGGGGCGAAGCCGCCCTCGTCGCCGAGGCCGGTGGAGAGGCCCTTGGTCTTCAGGACGGACTTGAGGGTGTGGTAGACCTCGGTGCCCCAGCGCAGCGCCTCGGAGAAGGACTCCGCGCCGATCGGGGCGATCATGAACTCCTGGATGTCGACGTTGGAGTCGGCGTGCGACCCGCCGTTGAGGATGTTCATCATCGGAACGGGCAGCAGGTGCGCGTTCGGGCCGCCCAGGTAGCGGAAGAGCGGGAGGTCGCTGGCCTCGGAAGCGGCGTGCGCGACGGCGAGGGAGACGCCGAGGATGGCGTTGGCGCCGAGCGACGACTTGTCCGGGGTGGCGTCCAGGTCGAACATGGCCTGGTCGATCAGGCGCTGCTCGGTGGCGTCGTAGCCGACGAGCTCCGGGCCGATCTGCTCGATGACGGCGAGGACGGCCTTCTCGACACCCTTGCCGAGGTAGCGGTTCTGGTCGCCGTCGCGGAGCTCCAGGGCCTCGAAGGCACCGGTGGAGGCACCGGACGGGACGGCAGCACGGCCGGTGCTGCCGTCGTCGAGGCCGACCTCGACCTCGACCGTGGGGTTGCCTCGGGAGTCCAGGATTTCCCGGGCTACGACGACGTCGATGGACGGCACGAGCATCTCCTTCTGGGATGTGGCGCTAGGTGTGACGCATGGGTCGCAAGGTCTCGTACGCCTTGCGACAAGAGCCTAACCGGCTCCGGGGCTCCGGCCAGTCGACCACCCGTCCCCTGGGACGAAAAAGGGCCCAAGAGCACGCATCAGGTGACAAAAGCCCCGGGTTCTACTGGACGGTAACGGCAGAACCCCGGTCCGGAGCCACGGGGGAAGGGGGCTCGGGACCGGGGTGGTCACCGCGGGAGGGCTGTCGGGCACCGGTGAGCCGCCGGACTCACCGGGGCCGCGGGGGTCACTTCAGGTGGAGCTGCTGACCCGGGTAGATGAGGTCGGCGTCCTCGACGACGTCCTCGTTCAGCTCGAAGAGCTTCGCCCAGCCGCCCTCGACGCCCTGCGCCTGGGCGATCTTGCTGAGGGTGTCGCCGGCGACGACCTTGTACTCGCCGTCGCCCTTGGCGACCTTCTTGCCGGTCGGGGTGGTGACGGTCTTCTTGGCGGCGGCCTTCGGGGCGGCCTGGGCGGCGCGCTGCGGGGCCTGGCGCTGCTCGCTGCGGGTGGCGGGCTGCTCGGCGGAGCGCT
This sequence comes from Streptomyces sp. NPDC035033, assembly GCF_040636735.1. Classification (NCBI taxonomy): domain Bacteria; kingdom Bacillati; phylum Actinomycetota; class Actinomycetes; order Kitasatosporales; family Streptomycetaceae; genus Streptomyces; species Streptomyces sp. NPDC035033. Next base: position 58,780 of record NZ_JBEZUZ010000033.1, read on the forward strand.
CCGGGGCGCTCTGCCGCTGGGTGCTCTGCTGCTGGGTGCTCTGCTGCTGCGGAGCGGCCTCGGCGGAGCCGCCGTCGTAGGAGGCGCCGGAGAGGCCCACGCCGCAGCTCGGCCACGCGCCCTTGCCCTGGCCCGCGAGGACCTTCTCGGCGATGGCGATCTGCTGCGACTTGCTGGCCTGGTCGGCGGTGGCGGCGTAGGCGGTGCCGCCGTACGCGGCCCAGGTGGAGGCCGAGAACTGGAGGCCGCCGTAGTAGCCGTTGCCGGTGTTGATGGACCAGTTGCCGCCGGACTCGCACTGGGCGACGCGGTCCCACTCGGAGGCGGTGGCGGCCGAGGCGGTGCCGGCGGCCATCAGCGGAGCGGCGACGGCGGCACCGGTGACGCCGACGAGGGCGACGACGCGGGTGGCCTTGGAGGGACGACGACGCTTGCCCGTGCCGGAGAACAGCATGGAGTTTCCTCTTCACCGACGCCTGTGAGGTGAGCTGTCGGGTTCGGGCTGGAAGAGTCGCCCGGCCACGCGTCCTTGCGCGCGGCTTCACCCCTAGCCGGTCGTTCGGCCGTCCTTCCGGACGGCCGGGACCGGCACGAACCTTGGGTCCCCCACTCCTGCCTGCGGCGCTTTCGCGACGACAGTTCCCGGCGACCGACGGCAGGACTCGGCGTTTCGGTCGACGGGGCCCGCGGTGGCGAGCGGTGACGACCGTAGACACACACCTGCTCGAAGTTCAAAGAGGCTCACGACGGACAAATCGCCCTTACTTGCCTTCCGTCGGCCCTCGTTTGCGCAGGTGAGAGCTGACGGAAGCAAAGTTTGCGGACGTGACACGCCAGTTGGGACGAAGAGACCCATGTCTCACTTTCCCAAAATCGGACATTCAACCCTGAAACGGGCTCACTTCTCCGTCGGAGGGGTCGTCAGTTCGAGGCTCTGACCAGGGAGGATGAGATCCGGGTCGGCCCCGACCGTACGGCGGTTGGCGTCGTAGAGGGCGTCCCAGCCGCCGGGAAGATCGTTCTCCTGTGCGATCTCCGACAGACTGTCACCCGGCCGCACGGTGTAGGCGTCACTTGTGTCCGCGTTGACGGTGGTCGAGGTGACCTTGTCCGCACCTGCGGCATGACGCCCGGATTCCTGGGTGTTGTCCGTTACGCCGGTTTCCTCCGGGGCCGCCTCGCCCCGGTGCTTGCCCGTCCCCGGCGCGGCCGACGCCGCGTCAGACCCGTCCGTACCGGGGGTCGCGGGGGTGGTGGGCGCCACGGGGCTCACGGAGGCGTCCGGCGGCGTGACGGGAGCGGTGGGGGTGCCCGTGGCGGCGTCCGGCGTGCCGGTGGGGGCCTCCGGGGCGTCCGGGGCGGTGGCCGCCGGCGGCGGCGTGGCCGTCCCCGCGGGGGCGGTGGTCGCCGGCGCGGACGGGGTGGCGGGCGCGGCCGGCGCGGTACCGGTCCCCGCCGTCGCCCGCTCCGTCTCCCCGGCCCGCTCCGTGGGCGTCGCGGCCGCCCCGGCCCGCTCCACCGTCTCCTCCGCGGCCGCGTCCGCGCCCGCGGTGCGGCCGGACTCCGGCGCCACTCCGCCCTCGTCCTCCCGCGGGACGGCGGGGCCCGGCCGGACGTCCGGCGCCACGCCGTCGTTCTCCAGGCCCGCGATGGGGGCGCAGGTCGCCCAGTCGGTGCTGCCGGCGACGAGCGCCTTGTCGGCGATCGCGATCTGCTGGGCGCGGCTGGCGAGGTCGGGGCTCGGGGCGTACGAGAGTCCGCCGTGCCGCTCCCACGCCTCCTGCGTCATCTGGAGGCCGCCGAAGGCGCCGTTGCCGAGGTTGGCGCTCCACTGGCCGCCGGACTCGCAGGCGGCGACCCGGTCCCAGGTGGGCGCGTCGGCGGCGGAGGCGGAGCCGGTGGCGAGCAGCGGCAGCGCCATGGCGGATCCGGTCACTCCCGCGGTGACGACGAGCGCGGGTGCCTGGCGGGGTCGACGGTGTCGTCCGTTTCCGGAAAGCATCTCGGGGCCTTTCGCGTGACGGCGGGGACGGCGGGGACGGCCGAGGCGGGGCCGAACGTTGGCGCGAACGTAGCCGCATTCGAACGTCCGTCACAAGTCGATGGCACCGCGATCACGCGAAGATCACATTTCTGACACGACGTCACCTGTGCCGCGGGGGTGCGGATGGGGTGAACTCCACCGGAAGCGTGCGCAATCCCCGCATGATGAGCCCTCCGCGCCACCGCAGTTCGCCCGGATCGACGCCAAGTCGCAGGTCCGGCAGGCGGGTCAGGAGGGTGGCGAGGGCGGTCTGCCCCTCCAGGCGGGCGAGCGGCGCGCCCAGGCAGTAGTGGATGCCGTGCCCGTAGCCGAGGTGCTGGTTGTCCTTCCGGGCGAGGTCGAGGGTGTCCGGCGCGCCGAAGCGGTCCGGGTCGCGGTCGGCCGCCGCGAGCACCACGAGGACCGGGTCGCCGGCCGGGACGGCCTGTCCGCCGATGGTGAGGCCGGTGGTCGCGTACCGCCAGGTCGCCAGCTCGACCGGCCCGTCGTACCGCAGCAGCTCCTCCACCCCGGTCTCCAGGAGCCCGGTCTCCCCGGCGGCCAGCGAGGCCTGGAGCCGGGCCCGCTGCTCCGGGTGCCGGAGCAGGGCGTACGTCCCGTTGCCGATCAGGTTGATGGTCGTCTCGAAGCCGGCGAAGAGCAGCACGAAGCACATGGCGACGGCCTCGGCCTCGGTGAGGTGGTCGCCGTGGTCGGAGGCGCGGATGAGCCCCGAGATGAGGTCGTCCGCGCCTTCCTCCCGCAGGGTCTCGCGCTTCCGGTGGATGAGCTCCGCCAGGTACCCGCGGATCTTCTTCACCGACCGCGCCACCCCGCCGCGCGGCCCGCCGCCGTGCCGGATCATCATCCCGGCCCAGTCCCGGAAGTCGTCCTGGTCCTCGGCGGGCACCCCGAGCATGTCGCAGATGGCGTAGATGGGCAGCGGGAAGGCGAACTCGTGGATGAGGTCGGCGCTCCCCCGCTCCGCGAAGGAGTCGATGAGCCGGTCCGTCAGCTCCTGCACGCGCGGCGCGAAGGCGGCGACCCGGCGCGGGGTGAACGCCTTCGACACGAGCCGCCGCAGCCGGGTGTGGTCCGGCGGGTCGATGTTGAGGAGGTGGGTCATGAGCCCGGCGCTGCGCTCGCCCGGGATGCCGGTCTTGCCCGGTTCGGCGTGGTGCACCGGGTTCTTGGAGAGCCGCTGGTCGGCGAGGGCCTGCCGGGCGTCCGCGTACCGGGTGACGAGCCACGCCTCGACCCCGCTGGGCAGGGTGGTCCGGCGCACCGGCGCGTGCTCCCGCAGCCAGGCGTACGCCGGGTACGGATCGCTCGCGAACTCCCAGCTGAACAGCTCGGGCACCGGCCCGCCGGCGCCCCCCGGACCCGAGCCGCCGCCGGCCCCGGAGCTGCCTACGGCCCCGGAGCTGGAGCCGGAGACGGGGCAGGAGGCCGGAGCCGGGGCCGGGCTCGGATCCGTACGCGGGCCCCGGCTCGGGCTCGGGCCGGGGGAATCGGGCGTACCGGGCGTCGGGGCGGGTCCTTCACTCACTCCCCGACCGTACAGTCCGGTCCCCCGCGCCCCTCGCGCCCCTCCGGCCGACCTGACGTCATCACCGTCCCGTGATCACGCCGTGACGGCCCGTGCCCTAGATTTCCCCGCGTGGACCTCCCCTTGCTCAGAAGCACGTTCGCGGTCGTCGAGAGACGGGCCGAACACGCCGTCACGTACTTCTACTCGCACCTCTTCTGGCGCAACCCCGGCGTGCGCGCGCTCTTCCCCGAGGACATGGTCCCGCAGCGCGACCGGCTCTTCGCCGCGCTCGCCCACGTGGTGACCGGCCTCGACGACCCCGGCCTGCCCGCCTACCTGGGGCGGCTCGGCCGCGACCACCGCAAGTTCCTCGCCACGCCCGCCCTGTACGCGGCGGTCGGCGAGAGCCTGCTCGCCGCCTTCGCGCACACCGCGGGGCCCGCGTGGACGGTCGCGGCGGAGAAGGCGTGGTCGGAGGCGTACGCGCACGTCGCCGAGGTGATGCTGCGGGGCGCGGAGGAGTCCGCGGCGGCCGGGGAGCCCGCCTGGTGGGACGCGGACGTCGTCGGGCACCGGCGGCACGCCGACGACCTGGCCGTGCTGACCCTCCGCCCCCGCCGGCCGTACCCCTACCTCCCCGGCCAGTACGCCGGCGTCAGCTCGCTCCGGGTCCCCCGCGCGTGGCGCACCTACTCGCTCGGCAACGCCCCCCGCGAGGACGGCACCGTGGACCTGCACGTGAGCCGGATCCGCGGCGGGGCGATGAGCACGGCCCTGGTGGAGGAGGTCCGGCCGGGCGAGGTCCTGCGGCTGAGCGCCGCCGGCGGGGCGGCGACCGCCCGGACGGCCCCGGGCGGGCTGCGCACCTACATATGCGCCGGTACGGGCTGGGCACCGGTCAAGGCCCTCCTGGAGGAGGCGGCCGAGGACGACCCGGCGGCCGAGGGCCGGATCTTCGTGGTGGCCCGCTCCCGGGAGTACCTGTACGGGCGCGACGACCTGGACCGGCTGGCCGCGCGGCTCCCCGGCCTGAACGTCACCCCCATCACCTCGGCCCCCCGCCACCCCCGCGACCAGGCGACCGAGCGCCTCCTCACCGCGCTGCGGGCCTGCGGCCGCTGGCCGGACCACGACGTCCACCTGGCCGGCCCGCCCGGCTTCCTCACCGAGGTCACCGAGGTCCTGGCCGAGCTGGGCACGGACCCGGCCCGCGTCCGCCACGACGTCCTCCCGCCGGCCGGCCGCTTCGCCGCCCGCCCGGCCTCCCGCGCCGAATGGCTCCTGGAGCCCCCCGCGGTCCGCTGGCACGACCCGGCGGCCCGGGCCCCGCACGCCTTCTAGGCCGTTCCTTCCGGAGCGGGCCCGGCACGACCGGGAAGAGACGGCCTAGACGCCTTCCGCCGCCCTGATCGCGTCCCGGTACGCGCGGGCCGCCGCCCGCAGGGCCGCCTCCGGGTCGACGCCCTCGGACTCGGCGCGGGCCGCGAGGGCCAGCAGTTCGTAGCCGACGCCGTGGCCCTTCGGGAGGGGCACGTCGAGGCCCGCCGTGCGGACGCGGCTCGCGAGCTTCGCGGCGAGCGCGAGGCCCGGCTGCCCGACCGGCACCCCGTCCGTCACGGACTCCCGTCCCTTCTCGACCGCCTTGGCGCGCAGCCAGTGGGCCCGGACGTCCTCGGGGGTCTCGGCGGTCTCGTCGCCGAAGATGTGCGGGTGGCGCTGGATCAGCTTCTCCACGAGGGCGCCGGCCACGTCGTCGACGGAGAACGGCTCCTCGGCGTCCTCCTCGGCGATCCGGGAGTGGAAGACGACCTGGAGGAGCACGTCCCCCAGCTCCTCGCGCAGCTCGTGCCGGTCGCCGGCCTCGATCGCCTCGACGAGCTCGTACGCCTCCTCGATGGCGTACTTGGCGAGCCCCTGGTGGGTCTGGAGCGAGGACCAGGGGCAGCGGCGCCGGATGACGTCCATGACCTGGACGAGGTCGAGGAGGCGGGCGCCCGGCAGGTCGTACGAGCCGGGCAGCAGCTCCAGGTCGGGCATGGCGGTGCGGCCGGAGCCGGCGAGCCGGGCGAGGCCGTCGGTGAGGCCCCGGTCGCCCTCGCCGGAGGGCAGGACGAGGACGGTGCGGCCCCCGGCGCAGGCGGCGACCAGCTCCTCGGCGGTGGGGCGGGCGTGCTCGACGGCGACGCCCGCCTCCTGCAGGTACGGCAGCTGGGGGTGGTCCTCGTCGGGGCAGAGGACCCGGTCGGCGCCGCGCAGCGCCTGCCAGGCGGGCCAGGACAGCAGTCCGGGCGCCACCCGGTGGCTGGCGGTGAGCAGGACGACGCGGCCGGGGTTCTCGGAAGTCACCCTCCGAACCTACCCCGCGGCGGGCCCGGCCCCCGCGGCGTCGGCCGGGGCGGCGGCCTGACGGAGCCAGGCCGCGCCGGCGGGCCCGCCGGCGAGCTGGACCTTGCCGTCGTCCCAGGAGCCGTAGCGGGGGTTCACGTCGATGTCGAGGGACTTCGACGCGGTGGCGAAGACCTCCTGGAGCTTCTGCTGGCCCTCGGGGGTCTCGGCGATCCCCAGCTTCTCGATGATCTTCGTCATGAGGACGTTGCGCCGGACGACGTCGTCGATCTGGGCGGGGGCGACGCCCTGCTGCTGGAGGAGGACGGCCTCCAGGCCCTCCTCGCCGCCGTTCTCGCGGACGAAGGCCGCGCGGGTCCGCTGGAGTTCGGCGCGGGTGGCGGTGACGCCCTGCTCGTCGGCGACCTCGGCGAGGATCCGGTCGAAGATCATGCCGTTGAGCTTCTGCCGGCCGAGGTCGCCGGTGGCGGCGATCAGCTGGGCGGCCTGCGGGGAGGCGGACTGCGCGTCCCGGGCCGTCCTCACCTCGGCCTGGAGGCTGGAGACGTCGATCCGCTCGCCCCCGACGACGGCCGCGGCCCCGGGGTGGGCGTCGCCGCCGCACGCGGTGAGCAGCGGGGCCGCGGCGAGGAGCGCGGCGGAGAGGGCGAGTGCGGTGCGGCGGCGTGCGGGACGGTCGTGGCGGCGGTCGCGGCGGTGCAAAGGAGCCTCCCGGGCTGGTCGTGCGTCAGTTGGACGACCTTGCGGTGATCGATGGTAGGGAGTCGCCGGGACCGTAGCCACTCCTTCGCGGGGACAACTTCCGCGTCACCGCGGAACGGGGGTCACTTCCGGACGACCGTCTCCCACAACGAGGCACCCGCCGCCCGGGTGTCGGTCCGGGCCGTCTCCTTCTCGCGGCCCGCGTGCGTCTCGGCCACCAGGTAGTGCGGCCTGCGCTTCACCTCGTAGTAGATGCGGCCGACGTATTCGCCGATCAGGCCCACCATGACCATCTGGACGCCGGCGAGGGCGGTGACGGCGACGAGCAGGGTGACGTAGCCGGGCGTGTCGACGCCGTGGGCGAGGGCGTCGGCGACGATCCAGCCGGCGTAGGCGAGGGCGAGCGAGACGAGCAGCAGGCCGAGGTAGACGGCGGCGCGCAGCGGCTTGTTGTTGAAGGAGAGCAGGCCGTCGAGGCCGTAGTTGAGGAGCTTGCCGAAGGTCCACTTGGACCGGCCCTCCTCGCGCACCGCGTTCTCGTAGGCGAAGGTCGTGGTCCGGAAGCCGACCCAGGAGAAGAGGCCCTTGGAGAAGCGGTTGTACTCGCCGAGGCCGAGGATCGCGTCGACCGTGCGCCGGGACAGCAGCCGGAAGTCGCCGACGCCGTCGACGAGTTCGACGTCGACGAGCCGGTTGATCGCCCAGTAGTAGAGGCGGGCGGTGAGGGTGCGGGTCACCCGGTCGCCCTCGCGGGTGCGGCGGGCGACGACCTGGTCGTACCCCTCGGCGTGCAGCGCGACCATCCGGTGCACCAGCTCGGGCGGGTGCTGGAGGTCCGCGTCCATGATCACGACGGCGTCGCCGGCCGCGTGCCGCAGCCCGGCGAGCATGGCGGCCTCCTTGCCGAAGTTGCGGCTGAAGGAGACGAAGCGGACCCGGGCGGGGTCGGCGGCGGCGAGGTCCCGCAGGATCGGGAGGGTCCGGTCGCGGCTTCCGTCGTCCACGTAGACGATCTCGAACTCGCCCTCCAGGGAGTCGAGTTCCTTCGTCACATGGGAGTGGAAACGAGCGAGGACGTCCTCCTCGTTGAAGCAGGGGACGACGAGAGAGAGCAGCACATCCGACACCCAAGGGCAGGCCGGTGTCCCGCCCGCCCCGCCGGGGTGACGCCGGGGCGACCATTGCGTGAACTGCCCCCCGGCGGCCGCCCGCGGCCCCCGGAGCGCTGCGATATTCGACCCGCCATGCGAACCGTCCCGCTCACTCCCGCGCCCACCGCGCCCCCGCCGGCCCCGGCCCCGGAGGCCCCGCGCCGCGCCACCGCCGCCGCCTGCGCCCTCGCCGGGCTGCTCGCCGTGGCGGCCGTCGCCGCCGGGGACGCGGCCGCCCGGGTCTTCCCCTTCGGCCCGCGCCACCGGTCCGTGAACGACCTGGCGAACCAGTTCGTCCCCTTCCACGCCCACCTGTGGGACCTGCTGCACGGCCGTGCCGACGGCGGCCTCCTGCTGACCTGGGAGGCGGGCTGGGGCACGAGCTTCCTCCCCGACTACGGCACCTACCTGTCGAGCCCGCTGGCCCCGCTGGTCGCGCTCGCCCCGCGCTCCGGCGTCGAGTACGCCGTCTACGGCCTCACCCTCCTGAAGACGGCCCTGGCCGCCGCCGCGGCCGCCTTCCTGCTGCGCCGCCTCTCCACCGCCCCCGCCCCGTGGTGGCCGGCCTTCCTCGGCGCCGCCTACGCCCTGTGCGGCTGGTCGCTGGTGGAGGGCACGTACAACCCGATGTGGCTGGACGGCCTGATCGCCTTCCCGCTGCTGTGCCTGGTCGCGGAGTGGGCCCGGGAGGGCGTCCGCCCGCTCCCGGCCGTGCTGGTCGTCGCCGTCTGCTGGACGGCGAACTTCTACACCGCCTACATGGCGACCCTGGGCGCGGCCCTCTTCCTCGCCGCCCGCCTGGTGACGACGACGGGCGGCCTCCGCCCCCGGGTCCTGCTGCGGGCCGCCGTCACGACGGTCCTCGGGGTGGGGCTGGCCGCGCCCGTCCTCGTGCCCGTCCTGCTGTCGACCCGGCAGGCGCACCCGGGGGTCGTGCGGGACTTCGCGCCGGCCGGGACGGCGGACGCGCTGGCGCGGCTGCTGCCGGCGACGTACGGCTTCGCCACGCCCGCCGCCTTCGTCGGCACCGGAGTGCTCCTGCTCGTCGCGGCCCTCCCGTTCCGGCGGGACGTGCCGGTGCGGGAGCGGTGGGTGTGGACCGTGCTCGTCCTCGCCGTCGCCGCCTCCTTCCAGTTCGGGCCCACGCACCTGGTGTGGCACCTCTTCGCCACGCCCAACGGCAGCCCCTACCGGCAGACCTTCGTCCTCGCCGGGACGCTCGTGCTCGCCGCCCACGCCGGTCTCGCGCACGGCCCGCCGGGCCGGCGGCCCCTCGCCGCCGGGTGCGCGGTGGTGGCGGCCCTCACCGCCGCCGCCCTGCCCAGCGGGCTCGCCACCCGCCCGGCCCTCCTGCTCGGCCTCGCCGGCCTCGCCGCCACGGCGGGCGCCCTGGCGCTCCCCCGCCGCGGCCGGTACGCGGTCCTCGCCGCGGTCCTCGTCACCGGGACCCTCCTCGGCCAGGCCGCCGCCACCACCGCGCACGCGGACCGCGCGCGCCCGGCGCACCTCGACGACTACCCGCCGTACGGCCCGGAGCAGCGGCGCCGGGCGGCGGCCCTCGCGGCGGCCGACGGCTGGCCCGCGTACCGCACGGACCCGGGCCTCCCGCGCGTGGCGGGCAACGACCCGCTGCTCCTCGGCGGCCAGGGCGGCGCCTACTACAGCAGCCACACCCCCGCCGTCCTCACGGAGCTGCTCACCGCCCTCGGCGGCGGCTGGACCTCCCGGGGCCGCAACCTCCAGGGCCTCGACAACCCGGTGACCGACGCGCTGTTCGCGGTCGGCGCCCGCTGGCGGGACGGCGCCGTCGTCCGCGCGGCGGCGGGGAC
>NZ_JBEZUZ010000034.1:0-67140 GCF_040636735.1 Streptomyces sp. NPDC035033
GGGGGCCCGGGGGCCCGCCCGTTCGGGGGCCGCTCGGGCCCCCGTACGGGCGGGGGTCAGGGGGTCAGCGGCGGGCGCTGCCCGTCGGCGGGGCCGTACGGCCCCCGGGGCGCGTCCTCGCGGACGACCTCGCCCTGGACCACCTTCCCGTCCGGGCGGTGGATACGGGCCTGCTGGAAGGCGTCCTGGAGGCTGCCGGGAGGCGCGGCGGCCATCCGGCGCTCCAGGGCCTTCTCCGCGGCGCGCCCGAGGGCGGCCCGGACCTGGGGCACGAGCAGCAGCAGGCCGGCGGCGTCGGAGATCAGGCCGGGGAGCATCAGGAGCAGGCCGCCCAGCATCAGGAAGCCGTTGCGGTCCTCGGCGCTCTTCCGGTCGGCCGCGTCCGGGACCGTGCCGCTCCGCGCGGCGTCCTGGGCCTGCTGGAAGGTGGAGGCGAGGTTGGCGAAGGCCCGCCGGCCGGCCCGCTTGACGACGGTGGCGCCGAGGACGGCGCCGCCGACGAGGAGCAACAGCACGGTGAGCCCGCCCGCCGCGTTCGCCACGACGGTGAGCAGCCAGATCTCCAGGACCAGCCAGGCGGCGAGGCCCAGCGGGAGGAAGGTGCGCGCGCGGGAGCGCCGGGGGGCGGAAGGGGGCGGTGCGCCGGTCGTCATGCCGTCCAGTGTGCCCGGCACGGCGCAGGAACGCCGTAAGGAAAAGATCGGCCCGGGCCGCGCGGGGCGGTCCGGGCCGGGGGCCGGGCTCAGCCGCGCTTGCGGCCGATGAGCTTGCCGACCTTCTCGGCGCGGGCGGTGAGGCCCCAGCCGGTGACGCGCCAGAGGGCCTCGACGAGGATGTCGCGGCTCATCTTGGAGTCGCCGACCTCGCGCTCGACGAAGGTGATGGGGACCTCGACGACGTGGAAGCCGGCGGCGACGGCCCGGCGGGCGAGGTCGACCTGGAAGCAGTAGCCCGCGGAGGCCACGTCCTCCAGGCCCAGGCCCTCCAGGGTCTCCTTGCGGAAGGCCCGGTAGCCGCCGGTGACGTCGCGGATCGGCACGTCGAGCATCACGCGGGAGTAGAGGCTGCCGCCGCGGGAGATGAACTCGCGGGACTTGGGCCAGTTCACGATCCGGCCGCCCGGCACCCAGCGGGAGCCGAGGACGAGGTCGGCGCCCTTGAGGGCGGTGAGCAGCCGGGGCAGCTCCTCGGGCTGGTGGGAGCCGTCGGCGTCCATCTCGACGAGGACGTCGAAGCCGTGCTCCATGCCCCAGCGGAAGCCGGCCAGGTAGGCGGCGCCCAGCCCCTCCTTGCCCTTGCGGTGCAGGACGTGGACCTGGTCGTCCTCCGCCGCGATCTCGTCGGCGAACTTGCCCGTGCCGTCGGGGCTGTTGTCGTCGGCGACGAGCACGTGCGCCTCCGGCACGGCCTCCCGCACGCGCGCGACGATCGGCCTGATGTTGTCCGCCTCGTTGTAGGTCGGAATGATCACCAAGGCCTTGCCGAGCGGGCCGTAACGCCTCTGGCCACCGTCGTTCACTACTGCCCCTTTGGATACTGACATGGACCCCCACCTTAGCGAGGTCTCTGGAGTATCCCTGTGGGCCGGGTGGTGTGAGACGTGCGACGCGGAAGCGGGGGGTGCGGTGCGGGGCCCGGCGTCCTTCGGGCCGACCCGGGGACCCGCCGGCTGCGGATCGGCACGAGGCCGTTGTCTACTGAACGCCCGGGCCCCACCCGGGTCGCACCTTCCGCCGGCGGGGCCTTCCCTCGCCGCCGAGGCGCGGGCGGCGGTCGCGCGGGCGAGGAGGCGTGGTCCGGTCGGACGTCCTGTGGTGGACGCGGGAGAACCTACCCGGCCCTGGCGGTCGCCTGTCAACACCTGCTTGACCTGCGGAGTTCCCGAGAAGCCGCAGGCCGGACGGGAAGATCCGCAGGTCGGGAAGGAACCCGTGGCACGTGCGTCCGGGTGACCGCCGGCCCCCCATCACTCGTTCGGACGTACGAAAACCGTCTGTCCGTGCACCACGGTCCGCAGGCAGACGGGGAGATCGACCCCCGGGGACAGATCGGGCAGACCGGGCGTGCCGGAGCGGGGATCGGTGGACCAGCGGGCCACCCGGTCGTCGGGCGCCTGGACGATCAGGTCGCCGGTCCGCCAGATCGCGTAGTCGGCGGGGGCGCCGGGGACGAGCGTGCCGGCGTCGTCCCGGCCGACCGCGCGCCAGCCGCCGCGCGTGTGGGCGGTGAAGGCGGCCCGGACCGAGACGCGGTGCTCGGGGGTGCGGTGGAAGGCGGCGGCCCGGACGGTCCCCCACGGGTCGAGCGGGGTGACCGGGCTGTCGGAGCCGAAGGCGAGCGGCACGCCGGCCCGGAGCAGGGCCGCGTACGGGTTGAGGGTGCGGGCCCGCTCGGCGCCGAGGCGCTCGGCGTACATGCCCTCCTCGCCGCCCCAGAGCGCGTCGAAGGCCGGCTGGACGGAGGCGGTGAGGCCGAGCTCGGCGAAGGCGGCGATCGTCTCGGGGGTGAGCATCTCGGCGTGCTCGACGCGGTGCCGGGCGGCCCGGATCCGGGCGAGGCCGAGCTTCTCGGAGGCGGCCCGGACGCCGTCGACGACGGCGGTGACGGCGGCGTCGCCGATGGCGTGGAAGCCGGCCTGGAGGCCCGCCTCGGTGCAGGCGACGACGTGGGCGGCGACGGTGGCGGCGTCCAGGTGGGCGGAGCCGGTGTGGCCGGCGGAGTCCGCGTACGGCTCGTGGAGGCAGGCGGTGTGCGAGCCGAGGGAGCCGTCGGCGAAGAGGTCGCCGGCCGCGCCGAGGGCGCCGAGCCCGCGGGCCCGCTCGATGTCGAGGTCGGCCCAGTAGCCGACCACGCGGGGGCCGGGTTCGCTGCGGGCGAGGTCCATCAGGCCGGTGAAGTCGTCCTCGGAGGAGATCCGCGGCCCGCCGCACTCGTGGAGGGTGCCGATGCCGAGGGAGGCGGCGTGGGCGCGGGCGGCGCGCTGGGCCTCGGTGCGCTGGCGCGGGGAGACGGCGGCGAAGGCGGCGGCGCGGACCGCGTGGTGGGCGTCGCCGGTCAGCGGGGCGCGGCCGCCGTGGAAGCCGTCCAGGTCCCGCACGCCGGGGACGAGGTCGAGCAGCGCGGTGGTGACGACGGCCGAGTGGACGTCGATCCGGGTGAGGTAGAGCGGGCGGCCGCCGGTGAGGCCGTCGAGTTCCTCGCGCGTGAGCGCGCGCCGCTCGGGCCAGCGGGAGGCGTCCCAGCCGTGCCCGATGAGGATGCGGTCCTCGGGGCGGGCGGCGGCGTGGGCGCGGATCAGCTCCGCCGCCTCGGCGAGCGAGGCGGCGGAGGACAGGTCGAGGCCGGTGAGCGCGAAGCCGGTGGCCGTGGTGTGGACGTGGGCGTCCACGAAGGCCGGGGTGACGAGCGCGCCCTCCAGGTCGATCACCTCGTCCACGCCGGAGGCGAAGGCGTCGGCGGCGCCCTCCTCGCCCACCCAGGCGACGTGACCGCGCTCCACCACCATGGCGGTGGCGAAGGGGTCGGCGGGGCTGTGGACTTCTCCACCGCGCAGCAGCACGGTGCGGTGTTCGCCGGAATTCAGGGTCTCGCTCATGCGACCAGGCTAGGGCCTGGCCGGTGGGCCGCGTCCGGTGGGCCGCGGCCCCGGTCGTGGCCCGCCGGCCAGGCCCTAGATGCGCGGCGGCCTGGCTTCGTACGGGGTGGACAGGACGACGGTGGTGCGGCTGGAGACGTGCGCCTGGGAGCGGATGCGGCTGAGCAGGTGCTCCAGCTCCAGGGGGGTGGCGACGCGGACCTTGAGGATGTAGTTCTCGTCGCCGGCGACGCTGTGGCAGGCCTCGATCTCGGGGATGTCGGCGAGCCGGTCGGGGGTGTCGTCGGGGGCGCTGGGGTCGAAGGGTTTGACCGAGATGAAGGCGGTCAGCGGGAGCCCCACCGCCTCGGGGTCGACGACGGCGGCATAGCCGCGGATGACACCGCGCTGCTCCAGGCGGCGGACGCGCTGATGCACGGCCGACGTGGACAGGCCGGTGGCCTTGCCCAGGTCGGTGTAGCTCATGCGCCCGTCCTTGACGAGCAACTCCACGATCTGACGATCCAGCTCCTCCATGCGCCGACCCTATTGCGCCGAAGGGTCCCGGGCCCAGCCGGGAGCGGGCCGTATGCACCGCTATCGGCCGCCACGGGGCACCTGCGCCGGGCATGTGACGAACGCCACAGGTTTGGCCCGGGCATCGGAGGGCCGCTCACGGTTATGCGGAGTTCCGCATGGGAAGGGCTTGCTGTGGTCCCGGCCGTACAGCATCGGCCGACCTGTCCGAGGGGGAGATTCTCCATGCAGGAGCCCGTTGATTCCGTCGACACGTCCGACGAGTTCGACGCGTACGACACGTTCGAGATGTTCCGGGTGATCTGCCCGGCGTGCGATCAGCCGATCGCCCTGCTGGCGGACGAGGACGCGCTGCCCGAGCACGCGCTGTGCCCGTCGCCGTGGAACCCCTTCACCCTGACGGTCTGCCCGGGCACCGGCCGGGCCGCCGCCGAGGCCCGCCCGGCCGACGACGGCCTGGGCGTCCAGGAGCAGGACACCGCGCTGCTGCTGACGCTCCCCCAGGGACTCGACTGGCGGACGCAGCCCTTCTCGCACATCGGCGGGCCGGGCTCGCGCCCGATCCGCGCGACGCAGCTGCGCCGCGCGGCGTAGGGCCCCGTCAGTCCTCGTCGGTCCAGTAGTCTCCGCGCACCATCGCCGCGAGGGCGGCGTGGTGCAGGATCAGGCGGTCGGGGTCCGCGGGGACCTCGACCTCGCCGAAGTACGCCTGGCGGTACGCGATCCTCAGCATCACGATCGCGTGCCGCAGCGCCGCGTACAGCGTGTGGAACTCCATCGCGCGCGGCGCGTGCCCGGTGAGTTCGGCGTACCGCCGCTCGACCGCCCCGCGGCGCAGGAGGCCGGGCAGGCCAGGCTGACCGAAGCCCACGGTCAGGTCCTGGAAGAAGCGGTGCAGGTAGACGGTCCAGCCGAGGTCCACCTCGCGGGGCGCGCAGGCCGCCATCTCCCAGTCGAGGACGGCGGCCGGGGCGAAGCCGTCGTAGACGATGTTCCCGATCCGGGCGTCGCCCCAGCAGAGCACCGCCGGCCCCTCGTCGTCCGGCCACAGCTCCTCCAGGCGCGCGAAGGCGGCCTCGATGAGCGGTGAGGGCGCGAGGCCGTCCACCACCCAGGCGTAGTAGGCGCGTTGGGCGTCGACGTGGCGGCGCAGCGGGCTGCCCGTGCCGTCCGGGAGCAGGAACTCGGCCTCCTTGGCCGGGAACTGGTCGTGCAGCCGGGCGAGGACCCCGACCGACTCCGCCTCCAGCGCGGCCCGCTGGGCGTCGGTGGCGGAGTGCAGCCAGTTCCCCTCGTACGTGTAGGGCATGACGTCCGGCGGGACGCGGCCCTCGGCGCGGGCCATCACGAAGAAGGGGGCGCCGAGCGGTTCCGGGTCCTCCTCCAGCCAGAGCACCCGCGGCACGGGCACGTCGGTGTGCTCGGCGACGAGCGCCATCACGCGGTGCTGGCGGGCCATGTCGTAGACGGGGAAGACGGTGTACGCGGCGGGATCGGCGGCCAGCCGGAGGGCACAGCCGCGCACGGGCGCGTCCGGGTGCTCCAGGTCGAAGAGCAGGGTCTCGCTGGACATGCCGTTGGACCCGGGGACGGCGGGGCCGGAGACCGTGGCGCCGGGCAGCCGGCGGTCGAGCCAGGCGGTGAGCCGGGCGGCCAGCTCCTCGGGGTCGCGGGTGGTGGTGCGGGGTCGGGGTGCCGTGGCCATGCGGGGCTCCTTCTCTCGGGGCTCGGTGGGCCTCCGGGCGCTGCGCGCCGGGCTCAGGGGGCGGTGGAGGCGAAGTCCGCGAAGCCGCTGGGGTCGTGACGGCCGAAGGAGCCGTGCTCGAAGATGCCGTGGCCGGTGCGGCCGTCGAGGGTGAAGCGGGCGGAGTGGTCGGTGACGCCGTAGGCGGCGAGCGGGTGGGCGGCCGGGTCCGAGAGGTCGTAGACGCGCCGGTCGGTCCAGTCGCGCCCCCGCCAGGTGCCGTGCTGCCAGTCGTCGGCGGGCGGGTAGCCCGCGCCGACGGCGAGCGGGGAGGAGGCGAGGACCTCGACGCCGATCTCCAGGGGCTTGCCGGTGGGGTCGGCGAGGTGGACGACGGCGCTCTCGGGGTGGCGGGTGCCGGACCGGTAGGAGATCTCGGTGCGGGGCCAGCCGAGCTGGACGTCCCGGTGCCCGTCGCGGACGAGGAGGGCCTGGTTGAGGGTGCGGTGGCCGTCGGCGTCCTCCTGCGCGACGACCATCACGAAGCGGTCGTCGAAGCGCATGGGCATCCAGAGCCAGTGGAAGCCCTCGGGGCGGAGCTCGGCGGCCCGGCCCGGCTCCTCGCCCGGGATCGGGCGGACGCCCCAGCTGCGGTCGCGGGTGCCGGTCCACTCCCCCGCCGTGACGTCGAACCGCTCGCCGCCGGCCCGTACGGTGCCCGTGCAGCGGCCGGCCTGGACGAAGCGGCGGCCCTCCAGGGTGAGCCGGCCGCCGGTGCGCTGGAGGTGGTGCGGCTCCCAGACGGCCGGGAAGTCGCCGGTCCAGGTGAGGTCGAAGGAGAGTCCGTCGGGGTCGGCCGGGTCGGCGGCGCAGCTCAGGGTGAAGCGCCGGAGCGGTTCGTCGACGGTGATCCGCAGCGGGCCGACCTCCAGCCGCAGCCGGTCGTCGCCGAGCGCGTCGGAGGCGCGGACGGCGTGCAGCCGGTCGCCGGTGCGCAGGGTGGCGTAGGCGTCGACGACCCCGGCGTTGGGGTAGACGCCGAGTCCGGCGATCAGCAGGGCGCGGCCGCGGTGGTCGAAGACGTGGAAGATGCAGCGGTCGTAGACGTTCCGGTCGCCGCTGACGTGGTGCTTCATCGACAGCGGGGCCTGGTGCACGGGGTATTCGTCGAGCGCGACGGGCCGGTCGTCGTCCACGGCTGACCTCCTGGTCCTCGAAGGAGATCTGACGGTACGTCAGCACGCGCGGCCGCGACCAGAGGCGTGCACGGCCGCGGGCGGCCCCGGGGCCCCGAGGGACGCGAGGAACCGGAGCGCGGGGAGGGCGGGGAGGGCGTACGGAGGCGCGGGCGGCCGGTGGCGTACGAGCCGGAGCGCGCGAAGGCCCGGAGCACCGAGGTACGCGGGTAAGGAGGCGTACGCGGGCACGGGGTACGCGGGGGGCATGCGCGAGCACGGAGTGCGCGGGAGGGGCGTACGCGGGTGCGGGGCGGCCGGAGGCGTACGCGGGCGCCGGACCGGGAAGCGGGAGGCGCGGCGGATCCGCGCGGGCGCGGGAAGCCGGGGGCGCGCGCGGGCGCGGGGCACCGGGCCGCCCGTCGGGGAAGGCGCGGGTAAGAGGCGAACTGCCGCTCGAATCCGTCCGGCGGTGACCCGACGGCCCGGGGCGCGTTGGTCCGGGCATGACCACGCTGCACTCCACACCCAGCGGAGTCGGTCGGCACCGGCAGGCCGAGCCGCACGGTGAAGAATCGGTTCCTCACAGGATTCCGGAGGCGCCGGAACCGTCCGGCCCCGCCTCCGCCGGAGCCGCGCCGGCCCCGGTCCCCGCCCAGGCGGCCCCGGAAAGGGCGCCCGCGTCCGCCCTCCTCCCGGCCGCGCTGCCCGCGCCGGTGCCCGTGCAGGTCCACCCGGACCCGCCGATCTACCAGGCCCTGTACGCGCTCTGGGCCAGCCAGGGACGCACCCTCCCGGGGCGCCGGGACGCCGAGTGGACACGGCTCGCCGCCGGCCCGGTCTGGGCCGACCGGACCGTCCGGGTCAGCGGGGTCCTGGTCCCGCCCGCCGCGCGGTGATCGCCCGCCGGGTCACATGAGACCCGCGCGGGTGACCAGGACGGCGAGGAGGACGACGAGGGTCCAGCCGAGGACGTGCTCCAGGATCTCGGGGCCCCGGTCGTCGTCGGGCCCGCCCGTACGGGTGCGCGACAGCAGACGGCCGGCGAAGGTGGTGGTGCTCATGGCCACCACCATGAGGCACCGGGGCGGCCCCGGACCAGAGACGTCGCTCACACCCGGGCCCGCCCCTCCGCGCCCCCGGAGGCCCCCGGCGCCCCGAAGCGCCCCGCCCCGCACGGGAATCGGCCGCCCGGGAAGACGCGGGCAGCGGCCCCTCCTGTGCCGCACACCACTTTCCCGCGCGCCGCCTCCCCGCTCGCCCGTACCGCTCGGCGCGGCCGCGGGGGCCGCACCGGTCCGTCGGGCCGGAGGGGCGGGGCGGGGCGGACGCGAGGTGCGCCGCGCCGGCGAGGCGGCGGGCCGGCGGCGCGAGGCCGCCGCGCCGGAGCGCCCCGAAGCCGTGGAGGTGTGGGCGGCGGGGGCCGCCCCCGCTCACAGCAGGCCGAGCGAGCGCAGGGCACGGTGCTGGGCCGGCGTCGGGCCGACCGGCCAGAAGACGTAGCAGACCCCGCCCGTACCGCTTCTGACCCTGCCGTTCGCGTCGTAGCGCTTGGTGCGCAGCCAGATGTTCTCCCACTCGCGCCGCCGGTAGACGCGGCGGACGGCCTCGTTGTCCGGGGAGGCGGGGTCGTTGGCGACCACGTCGCCGTCGGGGGTGAAGCCGACCACGGTCATGAGGTGGCCGGAGGTGCCGTACCCGGCGCCGGTCAGCTCCTCCTTGTGGAAGGACTGGGACGTGATGACCGGGATCCCGGCGCGGATCAGGGTCTCCAGCTCGGTGAGCGAGCGGAGCCGGGTCACGACCGCGTTCAGGTCGGGGTAGGTGGCGGCGTAGGCGGTGTTGAAGGACCAGTTGCCGCAGCCCGCGTACTGGAAGTCGTAGGTGAAGCGGGCCGCGTGACAGACCTGCGGGTCGGCGAAGGCGGGGTTCACCCAGGCCAGGTCCTCGGCGGAGGGGCCGCGCCCCCAGTACTCGACGACCATCTGGGAGGAGGTCGGGCTGCACCAGGCCTCGCCGCCGTTGTCGTACTCGGGGTACTGGCCGATGTGGGTGTTCTGCGAGTAGCGGGGGACGGCCAGCTCGCGGGCGGGGCCGGGCGCGGAGGCCGGGACGGTGAACCGGTCCGGGACGTCCGAGGCCATCGCGCCGAGCCGCCAGACGGTGGGGGTGAGCGCGGTGCCGGGGCGGCGGTACAGCGTGAGCCTCAGCCGGTACGCGGCGAGCCGGAGGCCGCTCGCCGGGTCGTCGACCGCGAAGGTGTCGGTCCAGACGCTGCTCCGGCCGTCGGTCTGGTCGTCCACCGAGGTGCGCCGGATGTCGGTGTCGCCGGAGGCCCACCGGCCCATCACGTACCACGGGGTGTCCGTCCCGTCGGAGTACGTGCCGGACAGCTCGACCTGGAGCCAGGTGCCGGCCGGGGTCCGCGCGTTCCAGGAGGCGACCACCTCGGTGGCGGGCACCGCCGGGGCGTGCGCGGGCGAGGTCCAGCGGGCGTACTCCCAGGTGGAGGTGAGCCCGGTGTGCGGGTCGGTGTGGTCGGTGCGGCCCAGGGGGGTCTCCAGGACCAGGCCGGGGCGGCGCCCGGCGACGGCCCGGGTGCCCTCGGCCGTCCCGGACCGCCAGTCGGGGTAGGCGGACCAGAAGCGGTTGGCGACGGTCCCGGGCGCCCGGGGGCCGGTCTCCCCGCCGGGCGCGGAAACGGGCACGGTCGCCGCGGCCGGTGCGGCTCCGGCCGCGACGGGGGCCGTGGCGGCCGCGAGCGCCGCGGCGAGGACGGTCCGGCGGGACGCTGATCCGGGCATGGCGAGGACCCCCAGTCTGGGACGGTACGGCGATCGGACGGGGTTGCGCGGGCCCACTATCCCGGCTCGGCGGGGCCCGGCGCCAGCACTTCGGCCCGCGTCGCCGCCACCGTCATGGGTGTGGACCACTGACGGCGGTACCACGCTGACCTGCGACGGCACCCCCTGGCCTACCCTGGGCCGCATGGACGACCTCGACCGCGCGGCCCGCGCGCTGCTCCGGCTGCCGCCCTCGCTGGGGCCGGTGCGGCTCGTCGCGGTCGACGGCCACGCCGGCTCCGGCAAGTCCACCCTCGCCGGCCGGCTCGCCGCCGCCCTCGGCGGGGCGCCCGTCCTCCGGCTCGACGACCTCGCCACCCACGAGGAGTTGTTCTCCTGGACCGGCCGGCTGCGCGAGCAGGTCCTGGAGCCGCTGGGGCGCGGCGCGACCGCGCGCTACCACCCGTACGACTGGGTCCTGCGGCGCTTCGGCCCCGCCCGCGCACTGCCCCCCGCGCCGGTGGTGCTCGTGGAGGGGGTGGGGGCCGGGCGGCGGGAGCTGCGCCCGCACCTGGCGTGGCTGCTGTGGATGGAGCTGCCGGCCGGGGCGTCCTGGGAGCGGGGCCGGCGCCGGGACGGACCGGAGCAGGCGGAGTTCTGGGACGGCTGGGTGGTGGCGGAGACTCGCCATTTCTCCGGGGACCCGTCGCGGCCCTTCGCCGACACGCTGGTACGGGAGCGGGGCGAGGGGTACGACTGGCTTCCCGGGCCCGCTGTGACGGTGGGCACGGACCAGATCATCACCCACCGTGACGGCCTGATGGCAGTGGACTGAGTCCCCGGAATTCCGCTTCCGCAAGTGCCTCAACTCCGCTTGACCCCGGGGGCGTACAGGTCTTACGTTCTGAATGTGCGGCTTTTCGACAGCCGCCGCGGACACGAAGCCCCCGGTTGTTCCCCCGTGACCGGGGGCTTCGTTCTGCCCTCCACGGCCCTCACGGAGCCCCTTCCGACCCTGTGTGATCACCGAGGGTCACCGCTTCCGGATCTTTCGCTTCTCCTTAAGGGCACCGGCCCTGCGCAGGTACGATGCCCGCAGGTGCGGTCAAATCCCGTCCATACGCCGACGGTTGTGGGGGACCCGATGGACATCGGCACGCAGGGCCCGCAGGCCCCCGCCGAGCTCGCCTGGCTGCGCGGAGTGGACGCCTACACGATGGGCGCCTATCCGCAGGCCGAGGAGGAGTTCCGGGCCGCGGTGCGGAGCGATCCCGGCATGGCGGACGCCTGGCTGGGGCTGCACGCGCTCCGGGTGGACACGACGACCGCGCTGCTGCGCATGTACCGCAGCCGCGAGCGCTTCGGCGAACAGCGCGCCCGGCACCGCCGCACCCTCAACTCCTGGTACTGGCTGGGCTGGTGGGTGCAGCCGGTGCTGGAGAGCCCGCGCGACCTGCTGCTCGCGCACGCCTCCCACTGGCTCGACGGGCGGCACGTGCCGGAGCTCGACCGGGCGCTCGCCGAGCTGCCGCCGGTCGACACCGACCCGCAGGTCCGCTTCCTGCACGCCTGCCGTGCCTACCTGGTCAAGGACTGGGAGCAGCTGGTCCGGCACACCGAACCGCTCGTGGACGACCCGCTGCTCGGCATCGAGGCCGGGCTCTTCGGCGGCATGGCCCGGGTGCGCCTGGAGATGTACGGGCAGGCCGAGCCGCTGCTCTCGGCGGCCCTGATGCGCTGCCGCAGCGAACAGCCGCAGCGCAAGGAGCTGCGCTACTGGCTGGCCCGCGCCCACGAGGGCACCGGCCGCAGCGCCGCCGCCCTCCCCCTCTACCGCGCGGTGCACCGGGTCGACCCGGCCTTCATGGACACCGCGGCCCGGCTCGCCGCCATCGCCGAGTACGACGGCTTCGACGGGCTCGACGGCATGGACGAGCAGGCCGGGCTCGCCACGATCGCCCTCGGCGCGGCCGGCGGCGCCCCCGGCCAGGACGGCACGGACACCGTCCCCGGCCCCGAGGCGGAGCCCGGCGCCCTCGGCGGCGACGGGCCGCGCCGCTCCCCGGACCCGGTGCCGCCCGGCCCGCCGGCCGCGCCCCCGGAGGTCGTACGGCACAGCTCGCCGGTGCCCCCGCAGCCCGGGCCGCCGCGCTTCCCGGCCGGGCCGACCGATCCGGTGCTGCTCGCCGAGGCGCTGGCCGAGCTGGAGGGCATGGTCGGGCTCGAACCGGTGAAGCGGCAGGTCAAGGCGTTGTCGGCGCAGCTGGAGATGGCCCGGCTGCGGGCCGGCCAGGGGCTTCCGGTGCAGCCGCCGAAGCGGCACTTCGTCTTCTCCGGGCCGTCCGGCACCGGCAAGACGACCGTGGCGCGGATCCTCGGCCGGGTCTTCTACGCGCTCGGCCTGCTCGGCGGCGACCATCTGGTGGAGGCGCAACGGGCCGATCTCGTCGGCGAGTTCCTGGGCCAGACGGCGGTGAAGGCGAACGAGCTGATCGACTCGGCGGTCGGCGGGGTGCTCTTCGTCGACGAGGCGTACGCGCTCTCCAACTCCGGCTACAGCAAGGGCGACGCCTACGGCGACGAAGCCCTCCAGGTGCTGCTGAAGCGGGCCGAGGACAACCGGGACCACCTCGTCGTCATCCTGGCGGGCTACCCGGAGGGCATGGACCGGCTGCTCGCGGCCAACCCCGGGCTCTCCTCCCGGTTCACCACCCGGGTCGACTTCCCCTCGTACCGGCCGCTCGAACTGACCGCGATCGGCGAGGTGCTGGCCGCCGCCAACGGCGACGGCTGGGACGAGGAGGCCCTGGAGGAGCTGCGGTCGATCAACGCCCACGTCGTCGAGCAGGGCTGGATCGACGAGCTGGGCAACGGGCGCTTCCTGCGCACCCTGTACGAGAA
The DNA here is from genome assembly GCF_040636735.1 of Streptomyces sp. NPDC035033. NCBI lineage: Bacteria > Bacillati > Actinomycetota > Actinomycetes > Kitasatosporales > Streptomycetaceae > Streptomyces > Streptomyces sp. NPDC035033. The sequence continues at coordinate 12,655 of NZ_JBEZUZ010000034.1, forward strand.
GTCCTGCGCCTACCGGGACCTGCGGCTCTCCGGCTACCCGGGCACGCTCACCCGCGACGACCTGGCGACGCTGCGGCTCGCGGACCTGATGCAGGCGTACGGGGAGGTCCTGTCGGGCCGCGGTCCGGCGGACCGCGGCCCCCAGCAGGACCCCCCGTTCTGAGCCGCCGGGCCGTCCCTTCCGGATCGTGCCGGAAGGGCCGGCCTAGGCCACGGGCGCCGGGGCGGGGGCCAGCCGGTGCGCGGGGTCGCGGACCTCGCCCACCAGCATCTCCAGGACGTCCTCCAGGGCGACCAGGCCGAGGACCCGGCCGGAGCCGTCGGCGACCTGCGCGAGGTGGGTCGCGGCCCTTCGCATCACGGTGAGGGCGTCGTCGAGCGGCAGCTCGGCGCGGAGCGTCGCCATCGGGCGCCACAGCTGCTGCGGCACCGCCCGCTCCCGCTCCTCCAGGTCCAGGACGTCCTTCACGTGCACGAAGCCCGGGAAGACGCCCTGGCGGTGGCCCTCGGCGCGGACCGGGAAGCGCGAGTAGCCGGTCCGTACGGTCAGCCGCTCGACCTCCTCCGGGGTGACCGACGGCGGGACGGTGACGAGGGCGGCGGCCGGGATGAGGACGTCGATGACCGGGCGGCTGCCCAGCTCCAGGGCGTCCTCCAGGCGCTCCTGCGCGGCCGGGTCGAGGAGTCCGGCCTGCCCGGCGTCCTCCACCAGGCGCCCGAGCTGGGCGGAGGTGAAGACGGCCTCGACCTCGTCCTTCGCCTCCACCCCGAAGGCCCGCAGGACCAGCCGGGAGCAGGCTCCCAGGGCGGTCGTCACCGGCCGGCAGAGCCGGGCGAAGCCGACCAGGGCGGGGGCGAGCCAGAGCGCGGTCCGTTCGGGCGCCGCCATCGCGAGGTTCTTCGGGACCATCTCGCCGATGACGAGGTGGAGGAAGACGACCACGGCGAGGGCGATCACGTAGCCGAGCGGGTGGATGAGCCCGGCCGGCACGCCGACGGCGTGGAAGGCCGGTTCGAGCAGGTGGGCGACGGTCGGTTCGGCGACCGCGCCGAGCGTGAGCGAGCAGACGGTGATGCCGAACTGGGCGGCGGCCATCATCCGCGGCAGGTTCTCCAGGCCGTACAGGACCCGCTTGGCGCGGGCCCCGCCGAGCGGCTCGATCTGGCTGCGGCGGACGGAGACGAGCGCGAACTCGGCGCCGACGAAGAAGCCGTTGGCCAGGACGAGGAGCAGGGCGAGGAGGAGTTGCAGGGTGCTCATCGGACCGCCTCCGCCGCCACCGGCACCGGGGCGGTGCGCACGATCCGGACCCGTTCGGCCCGGAAGCGGTCCACCCGGCGCACCGAGAGCCGCCAGCCGGGCAGTTCGGCCCGGTCGCCCGGGGCCGGGATCCGGCCGAGCAGGTCGGCGACGAGCCCGGCGACGGTCTCGTACGGGCCGTCCGGCACGTCGAGGCCTATCCGGCGCAGGGTGTGGACCCGGCAGGAGCCGTCGGCCTCCCAGGCGGGCCGGCCGTCCTCGGCGGGCGCGGCGGCCAGCTCGGGGCGGGCGTCGGCGGCGGTGTCGTGCTCGTCGCGGACCTCGCCGACGAGCTCCTCGACGATGTCCTCCAGGGTGACCACGCCGGCCGTGCCGCCGTACTCGTCGACGACGACGGCGATCGGCTGCTCGCGGCGCAGCCGCTCCAGGAGGGTCTGGACGGGCAGCGTCTCGGGGACGAGCAGCGGCGGGACGGCGATCCGCCCGACGGAGGTGCGCGGCCGGGCGCCGGGGGCGACGGCGAGCGCGTCCTTGAGGTGGACCATGCCGACGACCTCGTCGATGCGGTCCCGGTAGACGGGGAAGCGCGAGAGGCCGGTGGCGCGGGTGAGGTTGAGGACGTCGGCCGCGGTGGCGTCCCACTGGAGGGCGCTGACCTTCACGCGCGGGGTCATGACCTGCTCGGCGGTGAGCCCGCCGAGGGACAGGGTCCGTACGAAGAGGTCGGCGGTGTCCTGTTCGAGGGCGCCGGCCCGGGCCGAGTGCCGGGCGAGGGATTCCAGCTCGCCGGGGGTGCGGACGGAGTCCAGCTCCTCGGTGGGCTCGACGCCGAGCGCGCGGACGAGGCCGTTCGCCACCCGGTTGAGCAGGGCGATCACCGGCCGGAAGGCGGCGGAGAAGCGGCGCTGCGGGGCGGCGACGAAGCGGGCGACCTGGAGCGGCCGGGAGACCGCCCAGTTCTTGGGGACGAGCTCGCCGACGACCATCTGCACCGCCGAGGCGAGCAGCATGCCGATCACCACGGCGACCCCGGGGACGGCGCCCGGGGGCAGCCCGGTGGCGGTCAGCGGGGCGCTGAGCAGGCCGGCGAGCGCGGGCTCGGCGAGCATGCCGACGACGAGCGAGGTGAGGGTGATGCCGAGCTGGGTGCCGGAGAGCTGGAAGGACAGCTCGCGCAGCGCCGAGACGACGGTGCGGGCGCGCCGGTCACCGGCGGCCGCGGCCCGCTCGGCCTCCGCGCGCTCGACGGTCACGAGACCGAACTCGGCGGCGACGAAGAAGCCGTTGGCGAGGATCAGGAGGAAGGCTGCCAGGAGGAGCAGCAGGGAGACGATCATGCCGCCGCCTCGGAAGAGGGGGCGGCGCGGGTACTACCGGACGATCCGTCCATTGCCGGAGGGAGTCACTCCTCGGGTCGAAGGGTGGCCTCGCGGGCCGCCGGCGGCGGCCCTGCGCATGCGCGAGGCGGTGGTGCGCCCGGCACCACCGCCTCAAGAGTAGTCACGCGGACGCCCCGCGTGGCAGGGGGGACGCCCCGGATGGGGGACGGGCCGGGGTCCGGCCCTGACGCCCTCCCCCGGGGTTCAGGCCGTCTCGGCGCCGGTGCCCCGGCTGTCCGCGAGGGCCCGCAGGGCGCGGGCGTCCCTGATCGCGGACGCCTTGGCGATGCCCGGCTGGATGCCGAGGACGGGCAGGCTGGTGCCGTCGCTGAGGTCGAGGAAGACCCACGGGTCGCCGGGACGCAGGTTGACGCGGAGGATCTCCGCCCAGGCGAGGCGCCGGGTGCGGGTGATGTTGACGACCGTGACGCCCTCGTCGTCGGCGACGACCTTGGGGCGGCTGAGCATCACCAGCACGCCGAGGAAGAGTGCGGCGGTGAAGACGAAGCTGGCGCGCTCCCCCGGCCCGAGCCGCTCCAGCATCAGCGCCACGGCGGTGATCGCCGCGAACATGGCGACGCCCACGGTCAGCAGGACGGCGCGGGTGCGGCCCGGCCGGAAGGTGACCGGGAGGGCGGGCGTGGTCGGGTCGGACATCGGGGTTCCTCGGTGCCAGGAGTGGTGCGGCGGGGCTCAGAGACGGCAGGCGTGGATGGCGGTGGTGAGGATCGCGCGGGCGCCCAGCTCGTACAGGTCGTCCATGATCCGCTGCGCGTCCTTGGCGGGGACCATGGCGCGGACGGCGACCCAGCCCTCGTTGTGCAGCGGGGAGATGGTCGGCGACTCCAGGCCCGGGGTGAGGGCGACGGCCTGCTCCAGGTGCTCGGCGCGGCAGTCGTAGTCCATCATCACGTAGCTGCGGGCGACCAGGACGCCCTGGAGGCGGCGCAGGAACTGCTGGACCTGCGGGTGGTCGGTCTCGGCGCCGTGGCGGCGGATCACGACCGCCTCGGAGGTGAGGATCGGCTCGCCGATGACCTCCAGGCCCGCGTTGCGCAGGCTGGTGCCGGTCTCGACGACGTCGGCGATGACCTGGGCGACGCCCAGCTGGATCGCGGTCTCGACGGCGCCGTCCAGGTGGACGACGGAGGCGTCGATCCCCTGGTCGGCGAGGTGCTTGGCGACGATGCCCTCGTAGGAGGTGGCGATCGTCATGCCGCCGAAGTCCTCGGGGCCCTTGGCGGTGCCGGGGCGGGTGGCGTAGCGGAAGGTGGAGCGGCCGAAGTTCAGCGCCAGGATCTCCTCGGCGCTGGCGCCGGAGTCGAGGAGCAGGTCACGGCCGGTGATGCCGATGTCCAGCTTCCCGGAGGCCACGTAGATGGCGATGTCCTTGGGCCGCAGGTAGAAGAACTCGACCTCGTTGTCGGGGTCGATGACCACCAGTTCCTTGGACTCCTTGCGCTGGCGGTAGCCGGCCTCATGGAGCATGGCCGACGCAGGTCCGGAGAGGGAACCCTTGTTGGGGACGGCGATGCGCAGCATGGGATGGGCTTCCTTTGCCTGGGAGTGGTGGGGAGACGGGGGGCGGGTGCTCAGAGGTGGGCGTAGACGTCGTCGAGGGAGATCCCGCGGGCGACCATCATCACCTGGACGTGGTACAGCAGCTGCGAGATCTCCTCGGCGGCGGCTTCCTTGCCCTCGTACTCGGCGGCCATCCAGACCTCGGCGGCCTCCTCGACGACCTTCTTGCCGATGGCGTGGACGCCCTTGCCGACCAGCTCCGCGGTGCGGGAGGTGGTGGGGTCACCGGTCTCGGCCTTGAGCTTGAGCTCGGCGAAGAGCTCTTCGAAGTTCTTCCGGGTTTCGTTCGCCATGATGTCCTTAGGGTACGGGTTCATCCGGAGCCCCCGCCGCCGGGGTTCACTCCGTGGACTTCCGCCAGGGCTCGCTGACCGTCCGGAGGGTGGTGGCGGTGGCGACGGCGGCGGTGACCGCTTCGTGGCCCTTGTCCTCGTTCGACCCCTCCAGGCCGGCGCGGTCCAGTGCCTGCTCCTCGTTGTCGCAGGTCAGCACGCCGAAGCCGACGGGCACCCCGGTGTCGATCGAGACCTGCACCAGGCCCTGGGTGACGCCCTGGCACACGTAGTCGAAGTGGGGGGTGCCGCCGCGGATGACCACGCCGAGAGCGACGATCGCGTCGTAGCCGCGCTCCGCGAGGACCTTGGCCACGACGGGGAGTTCGAAGCTGCCGGGGACGCGGAGCAGGGTGGGCTCGTCGATGCCCAGTTCGGACAGGGCGCGCAGGGCGCCGTCGACGAGGCCGTCCATGATCTTCTCGTGCCACTGGGCCGCGACCACCGCGACCCGCAGGTCGCCGCAGTTCTTCACGCTGAGGACGGGTGCGCCCTTGCCGCTCATGATTCTCCTTGCCGGTCGTACGGGGGTGGTTACTGGTTGCCGCAGGTGGGGGCCGGGGAGCCGTCCAGCCAGGGGAGGTCGTGGCCCATCCGGTCCCGCTTGGTGCGCAGGTAGCGGAGGTTGTGCTCGCCGGCCGAGACGGGCATCGGCTCGCGGCCCTCGACGGCGAGGCCGTGCCGGGCGAGGGCGTCGATCTTGTCGGGGTTGTTGGTCATCAGGCGGAGGCTGCGGACGCCGAGGTCGGCGAGGATCCGCGCGCCGGCCGCGTAGTCGCGGGCGTCGGCGGGCAGGCCGAGTTCGAGGTTGGCGTCGAGGGTGTCGCGGCCGCGTTCCTGGAGCTCGTACGCGCGCAGCTTGGAGAGCAGGCCGATGCCGCGCCCCTCGTGGCCGCGGAGGTAGACGACGACGCCGCGGCCGGCCTCCTGGATGCGGTCCATGGACGCCTGGAGCTGGGGGCCGCAGTCGCAGCGCAGCGAGTGGAAGACGTCGCCGGTGAGGCATTCGGAGTGGACCCGGACGAGGACGTCGGTGCCGTCGCCGATCTCGCCGTGGACGAGGGCGACGTGCTCGACGCCGTCGACGGTGGAGCGGTAGCCGTAGGCGGTGAAGTCGCCGTGGGCGGTGGGGAGGTGGACCTCGGCCTCGCGGCGGACGGTGGGCTCGGCGGAGCGGCGGTAGGCGATCAGGTCCTCGATGGAGATGATCGTCAGGCCGTGCTTGCGGGCGAAGGGGACCAGCTCGGGCAGCCGGAGCATCACGCCGTCCTCGCCGGCGATCTCGACGATCGCGCCGGCCGGGCGGAGGCCCGCGAGGCGGGCGAGGTCGACGGCGGCCTCGGTGTGGCCGGGGCGGGCGAGGACGCCGCCCTCGCGGGCGCGCAGCGGGAAGATGTGGCCGGGGCGGACGAAGTCGGACGGCTCGTGGTGCCCGCTCGCGAGCATGCGGAGGGTGGTGGCGCGGTCGGCGGCGGAGATGCCGGTGGTGACGCCGTGCTCGGCGCTCGCGTCGACGGAGACGGCGAAGGCGGTCCGCATCGACTCGGTGTTGTGCTCGACCATCTGCGGGAGGTGGAGCCGCTCCAGCTCGTCGTGCTCCATCGGGGCGCAGATCAGGCCGCGGCACTCGCTCATCATGAAGGCGACGACCTCGGGGGTGGCCTTCTCGGCGGCCATGACGAGGTCGCCCTCGTTCTCCCGGTCCTCGTCGTCGACGACGACGACGGGACGGCCGGCGGCGATGTCGCGGATGGCCTGCTCGACGGGGTCGAGGGCGAGGTTCTCGTCGATGTCCCAGACGCTCATGCGGGGGCTCCTTCCAGGGCGGGGGTGCGGGACCGGAGCCACCAGTCGCGCATGCCCCACAGGACGAGGGCGAAGTAGACGACGTAGACGAGGCCGGAGAAGGCCAGGCCGCTGCTGAAGGCGAGGGGGACGCCGACGAGGTCGACGAGGAGCCAGGCGAACCAGAACTCGACCAGGCCGCGGGCCTGGGCGACCATCGCGACGAGGGTGCCGACGAAGATGTACGCGTCGGCCCACGGGCTCCAGGAGAGCGACGGGTAGAGGGTGAAGAGGCCGCCGACGGCGAGGGTGCCGAGGACGGCGCCGCCGGCGAGGAGGCCGCGCTCCTTCCAGGTGGCGAAGCGGACGGCGATGGAGCCGTCCTGGGCCTGCCGCCTCCCGCGGTTCCACTGCCACCAGCCCCAGGCGGCGACGCCGATGACGAGGAGCTGCTTGCCGACGCCGCCGGCGAGGTTCGCGGAGGCGTAGGCGCCGACGAGGATCAGGCCGGAGAGGAGCTGGGCGGGCCAGGTGAGGATGGAGCGGCGCCAGCCGAGGGCCAGGGCCACGAGGCCGATGGTGTTGCCGATCATGTCGGACCACATGATGTGCTGGTCGAGGACGGTGAACGCCTCGGAGTTGAGCCAGTTCACTTGACGTTCTCCTGTCCGTTCGGGCCGAGCAGCCGCTCGACGTACTTGGCGATGACGTCCACTTCGAGGTTGACCGGGGCGCCGGGCTGCTTGAGGCCGAGCGTGGTCAGCGCGAGGGTGGTGGGGATGAGGCTGATGGTGAACCAGTCGTCGCCGACCCCGACGACGGTGAGGCTGACGCCGTCGACGGTGATGGAGCCCTTCTCGACGACGTAGCGGGCGAGCGGGGCGGGGAGGCCGACCTTGACGAGCTCCCAGTGTTCGGAGGGGGTCCGCTCCAGGATCGTGCCGGTGCCGTCCACGTGGCCCTGGACGATGTGGCCGCCGAGCCGGCCGCCGACCGCCATGGGGCGCTCCAGGTTGACCCGGGAGCCGGGCTCCAGGGCGCCGAGGGAGGAGCGCAGGAGCGTCTCGGCCATGACGTCGGCGGTGAACTCGCCGTCACCGGTCTCGACCACCGTCAGACAGACGCCGTTGACGGCGATGGAGTCGCCGTGGCGGGCGCCCTCGGTGACGACGGGGCCGCGGAGGCGGAAGCGGGAGGCGTCCGGCAGCTGCTCGACGGCGACGACCTCGCCCAGCTCTTCGACGATTCCGGTGAACACGGTCAGGCTCCCTGGATGGTGGCGGTGATGCGGAGGTCGGTGCCGATGCGGACGGTCTCGGTGATGTCGAGCCGGGCCGCGTCGACGAGGGTGGTGATCCCGGCGTCGGCGAGGGCGTTCGGGCCCGCGCCGAGGAGGACCGGGGCGAGGTAGCCGACGACCTGGTCGACGGCGCCCGCGGCGAGGAAGGCGCCCGCGAGGGCGGGGCCGCCTTCGAGGAGGACGGAGCGGACGCCCCGCCGGTGGAGGGCGTCCAGGAGGGCGGGGACGGAGAGGCCGCCGGCCGCCCTGGGGAGGCGTACGACGTCGGGGAGGGAGGTCTCGGCGTCCTCGGCGACGGCGATCAGGGTGGGGGCGGCGTCGTCGAGGACGCGGGCTCCGGGCTTCACGGCGCTCGCCTCGGTGTCGACGACGACCCGGAGCGGCTGGACGGCGCCCTCGACGCCGCGGACGGCGAGGTGGGGGTCGTCGGTGCGGGCGGTGCCGGAGCCGACGACGACGGCGTCGGCCTCGGCGCGCAGCCGGTGGACGTCGGCGCGGGAGGCGGCGGAGCTGATCCAGCGGGAGGTGCCGTCGGCGGCGGCGATCCGGCCGTCGAGGGTGGCGGCGTACTTCCAGCGGACGAAGGGGCGGCCGGTGCGGACGGAGGTGAGCCAGGCGAGGTTGCCGGCCTCGGCCTCGTCCGCCAGGAGGCCCTCCTCGACCTGGACGCCGGCCGCGCGGAGGGTGTCCGCGCCGCCGCCGGCCTGCGGGTTCGGGTCGGCGACGGCGTAGACCACGCGGGCGATCCCGGCCTCGATCAGGGCCTGGGCGCAGGGGCCGGTGCGGCCCGTGTGGTTGCAGGGTTCGAGGGTGACGTGGGCGGTGCCGCCGCGGGCCAGGACGCCGGCCGCGCGCAGGGCGTGGACCTCGGCGTGGGGGCCGCCGGCGCGCTGGTGCCAGCCCTCGCCGACGACGTGGCCGGAGGCGTCGGTGACGACGCAGCCGACGACGGGGTTGGGGCTGGTGGCGCCGAGTCCGCGGGCGGCGAGCTCCACGGCGCGTCGCATGGCGGTGATGTCGGCCTGCGGGTCCACCGGTGTCCTCCTGCCTCTTCGGGCACGGACTCCGGGGCCTGTCGATGACGACAGAGAGCGGGTACGACGCTACGCGCGGGGTGTGCCGGTACGGCCGGAGGTCCACGGGTGCGCCGACGGGAACCGCGGCGACCAGCGGACGTACGGCCGGCACACCCCGGTGAGGGGTCGCCCGCCGCGCACTGCCTCCCATCCGGACTTTCACCGTCGGTCCAGGAATCTCACCTGGTCAACCGGCCGCTGGCTTGCGGACGGGTCGCGGACTATACCGCCGGTTCGGAATTACACCGACCCCGGAGTGCGCTGCTGCTGATACACGGCCAGTGTGCCACGCCCTGTCAACGGGCATGCACACGAACCCTGTGCGATGACTCACACGATCCCACGGGAATCCGGGTTGGTCCAGACCTATTGACGCACTGGTCTAGTCCTCTTAATGTCCGTGTCACCTCCGCGGAACGGCCCGCCGGTGTGCGCACGCCTCGGGCCCAACACGTACCACCCCCTTGTTCGTTGCGTGTTTCTTCACCCTCCCCGAGGAGGACCTGATCGTGCTGTCCCCCACGACCAAGAGAGCGTCGCTGCTCGCGTCCGGTGCCGCCGTCGCTGGCCTGCTGCTCAGCTCGCTCGCCGGCGGCGTCTCGTACGCCGCCGACAACGAGTCCTGTCGCCCCGACGGCCTGTACAAGACGCCCGGCGTCGACGTCCCCTACTGCTCGGTCTACGACACCGAGGGCCGCGAGAAGATGGGCGCCGACCACCAGCGCCGCGTCATCGGCTACTTCACGGGCTGGCGCACCGGCAAGAACGGCGAGCCCGCCTACCTGGCCAACAACATCCCGTGGGACAAGATCACCCACATCAACTACGCCTTCGGCCACATCGGCGGCGACAACAAGCTCTCGGTCGGCACGGACGGCCCGAACAACGCCGCCACCGGCATGACCTGGCCCGGCGTGGCCGGCGCCGAGATGGACCCGGCCCTCCCCTACAAGGGCCACTTCAACCTGCTGAACAAGTTCAAGAAGCAGCACCCGGACGTCAAGACGCTGATCTCGGTCGGCGGCTGGGCGGAGACCGGCGGCTACTTCGCCGACAACGGCGACCGGGTGAACTCCGGCGGCTTCTACTCGATGGCCACCAACGCCGACGGCTCGGTCAACCAGGCCGGCATCGACACCTTCGCGACCTCCGCGGTCGACTTCATCCGCAAGTACGGGTTCAACGGCGTCGACATCGACTACGAGTACCCGACCACCATGAAGGACGCGGGCAACCCGCTCGACTGGACCTTCGCCAACGCGCGCCGCGCGGGCCTGGTCCAGGGCTACGCCGCCCTCATGAAGACCCTGCGCGAGAAGCTCGACGCGGCCGGCGCCGCCGACGGCAGGCACTACCTGCTGACCGTCGCCGCCCCGTCCTCCGGCTACCTGCTGCGCGGCATGGAGACCTTCCAGGTCCAGAAGTACCTGGACTACGTCAACATCATGTCGTACGACCTGCACGGCGCCTGGAACGAGTACGTCGGCCCCAACGCCTCGCTCTTCGACGACGGCAAGGACGGCGAGCTCGCCGCCGCCAACGTCTACGGCTCCGCCCAGTACGGCAACATCGGCTACCTCAACACCGACTGGGCCTACCACTACTTCCGCGGCTCCATGCCGGCCGGCCGCATCAACATCGGCCTGCCGTACTACACCCGCGGCCACAAGAACGTGCAGGGCGGCACCGACGGCCTCTGGGGCAAGGCCACCGCGGCCACCTGCCCGGCCGGCGCCGGCCTGACCAAGTGCGGCGACGGCGCCACCGGCATCGACAACCTGTGGCACGACAAGGACACCGCGGGCAAGGAGTCGCCCGCCGGCTCCAACCCGATGTGGCACGCCAAGAACCTGGAGAAGGGGATCGTCGGCGACTACGTCACGAAGTACGGATTCCCGGCGAACACCACCCTGACCGGCACCTACGCCCGCAAGTACGACTCGACCCTGGTCGCGCCGTGGCTGTGGAACGCCGAGAAGAAGGTCTTCCTCTCCACCGAGGACGAGCAGTCCGTGGCCGCCAAGGCCGACTACGTGGTCGACCGCGGCATCGGCGGCACCATGGTCTGGGAGATGGCCGGCGACTACGCCTGGAACGCCGCCAAGGGCCAGTACGAGATGGGCTCCACGCTCACCTCGCTGATGTACGACAAGTTCAAGGCCGCCACCCCGTACGGCGCCAAGAAGTCCAACAAGGCGCTGCCGACCCAGGCCGTGAACATCGAGACCGCCTTCACCGAGTTCAAGCTGGGCGACTCGAACTACCCGATCACACCCAAGCTGAAGATCACCAACCGGACGAACACCACGCTGCCCGGCGGCACGGAGTTCCAGTTCGACTACGGCACCTCGGCCCCGGCCAACGCCTCCGACCAGTCCGGCTTCGGCACCAAGGTCATCAGCAGCGACCACACCGGCTCCAACGTGGGCGGTCTGAAGGGCGACTTCCACCGGGTCTCCCTGAAGCTCCCGGCCTGGCAGTCGCTCGCCCCGGGCGCCACGGTCGACCTCTCGTTCAACTACTACCTGCCGGTGTCCACCCCCTCCAACTGGACGGTGAACATCAACGGCACCACCTACGCCCTCGCCGGCGACCTGGCGCGCGGCACGACGGTCGTGGAGCCGGGCACCGGCACCACCCCGACCACCCCGCCGACGACGACGCCGCCCACCGGCTGCACCGCCCCGGCGTACGTGGCCGGCACGGTCTACAACGCGGGCAACGAGGTCTCCCACAAGGGCCACACGTGGAAGGCCCAGTGGTGGACCCAGAACCAGGAGCCGGGCACGACCGGCGAGTGGGGCGTCTGGAAGGACCTCGGCACCTGCTGACGCACCCCTCCTGAAGAACCCCCGGCGGCGGTCTCACGGCCCTTGGCCGCCGCCGGGACCCCTTCCGCGCCGCGCCCCCCTGTCCGGGGCGCGGCGCGGTCGCGTTCCCGGGCCCGCCCTACGGGAAGAGGGCGTCCTGGGCCGCGTCCCTGGCCCGCAGCAGCGCGCCGCGCAGCACGGCCGTGTCGCCGAGGGTGGTGGCGCGGACCTCGGTGCGCAGCGGGGAGAGCCCGGCCAGCTCGGCCTCGACGCGGGCGGCGAGCTCCGGGCCGCCCTGGTGACCGGTCTCGCCGGCGAGGACCACACAGCCGGGGTCGAGGACGGAGGCGACGGCCGCCGCGCCGACGGCGAGCCGGCGGGCGTAGGCGTCGAGGAAGGGGGCGTGGCCGGAGGCGAGGGCGCCGGCCGGGTCGAGGCCGTGCTCGGCGGCGAGGGCCTCGATGCCGACGGTGCTCACCAGCTCGTGGAAGCCGCCGGCGCAGTCGTGCGCCGAGGGCAGGCCCGAGGTGCCGGGCACCGGCAGGAAGCCGATCTCGCCGGCGCCGCCGGAGGCGCCGCGGCGCACCCGGCCGCCGAGGACGACGGCGGCGCCCACCCCCTGGCCGAGCCAGAGCAGCACGAAGTCCTCGCGCCCCCGGGCCGCGCCCTCGCGCAGCTCGGCGACGGCCGCGAGGTTGGTCTCGTTCTCGACCAGGACGTGGGCCGGGAGCCGTTCCTGGAGGACGGCGACGAGGCGGCGGTGCCAGGCGGGCAGGCCGGTGGAGTCGCGGAGTTCGCCGGTGGCCGGGTCGATGAGGCCGGGGGCGCCGACGGCGACGGTGTGCAGCCGCTGGACGCCGGCCTCCCGGGCGGTGCGCTCCAGGAGGGCGACCGCCTTCTCGACGGCGGGGCCGGTGCCGGTGTCCTCGCCGACCGGGGCCGCCGCCTCGGCGAGCGGGGTGCCGAGCAGGTCGGTGACGGTGACGGAGACCGAGCGCATACGCACGTCGAGCGCGGCGAGGTGGGCGCGGTCGGCGACGAGTCCGTACAACTTGGCGTTGGGGCCGCGGCGTTCGGCGCCGGCCTCGCCGACGACGTGCACCAGGCCCGAGCCGCTGAGCCGCTCGACGAGGTCGGCGACGGTGGGCCGGGAGAGCCCGGTCAGGGTCTTGAGCTGGGCTGCCGTCAACGGCCCCTCGTCCTGGAGCAGACGCAGGGCGAGCCGGTCGTTGAGGGCCCGGGCGGTGCTCGGGGATGCGGCCATGCGGGGATCCTCTCAGACGCCTCCCCGCCGACTTCTCTCCGGACCACTATTTATCAGGCAGGGTTCCTGATAGTTTACGGGTACACCACGCGACTCCGGGAGGGACCCATGGCGGCGGAGACCGTCCTCAGCTCCGAACGGCTCCGGCGGGCCCGTTTCGCCGTCGCGGCCGTCTTCTGCGTGCACGGCGCCGTGACCGGCAGCTTCGCCACCCGGATCCCGTGGATCCAGGAGCACGCGGGGGTCAGCGCCGGCCAGCTGGGCCTCGCCCTCGCCTTCCCCGCCCTCGGCGCCTCGCTCGCGATGCCGCTGGCCGGCCGGATCAGCCACCGCTTCGGCGCCCGCACCGCGCTGCGCGGCCTGCTCGCGCTGTGGACGCTCTCGCTCGTCCTGCCCTCGCTCGCCCCGAACGTCTGGGGCCTGTGCGCGGCGCTCTTCGTCTACGGCGCCACGGCCGGCATGTCCGACGTGGCGATGAACGCGCTCGGCGTCGAGACCGAGAACCGGCTCGGCCGCTCGATCATGTCCGGCCTGCACGGCATGTGGAGCGTGGGCGCCCTGCTCGGCTCGGCGGCCGGCACCGTCGCCGCCCACCTCGGCGGCGACGCCCGCCTCCACCACCTGATCGCCGCGCTCGTCCTCACCGCGCTCGGCCTCGCCTGCTGCCAGGGCGTCCTGGACCCGGCCCCCGCCGAGGAGGAAGAGGCCCCGCCGCGCTTCGCGCTGCCCCCGAGGTCCGCCCTGCTCATCGGCGCCATCGGGTTCTGCGCGGTCTTCGCCGAGGGCGCCAGCCTCGACTGGTCGGCCGTCTACCTCCGCGACGAGCTGGGCGGTTCGGCCGGCCTCGCCGCCGCCTCCACCACCGCCTTCGCGCTGACCATGGCCGTGGCCCGGCTGGCCGGCGACCGGATCGTGGACCGCTTCGGCGCGGTCCGCACGGTACGGGTCGGGGGCGTGGCCGCCACCCTCGGCGGGGTCCTGGTCGTCCTCGCCCCGCACGCCGCCGTGGCGATGGCCGGATTCGGGCTGATGGGCCTCGGCGTCGCGGTCGTCGTCCCGCTCGCCTTCGCCGCCGCCGCGCGCAGCGGACCGAACCCGAGCCAGGCCATCGCGGGCGTCGCCACCATCACGTACACCTCCGGTCTGATCGCCCCCTCCGCGATCGGCGGCATCGCCGACGTCACCTCGCTGGTGTTCTCGTTCGGCCTGGTCACCGCGCTCGCCTTCGGCCTGGTCCTCGGCGCGGGCGTGCTGCGGACCGCCCCTCGGGCGGCGACGGCGGCCCCCGCCGCCCCGGACGCGGCGAAGAGCGCGGGCCCGGTCGGCTGAGGCCCGGCCGGGGGCGCGCCCGCGCCCCCTCCCCCGGCCGGTTCCGGCACATACCATGTGGCTGATTCTTTCGCGGCCGCGACACGGCCGCCGGAACCGGAGAACGGGAGCGACCTCATGAACCTCGGCGTGCGCTGGACCCTGCACGGGGACGGGAGAACGCCCGCCCCCGGGGCCGTCGTCCGCCCCGACGAGCGGCTGTCCTGGCCCCGTACCGCCGGACTCGGCGCACAGCACGTGGTGGCCATGTTCGGGGCGAGCTTCGTCGCCCCCGTGCTGATGGGCCTCGACCCGAACCTCGCGATCATGATGTCCGGTTTCGCCACCGTCATCTTCCTGCTCGCGACGCGCGGCACCGTCCCCTCGTACCTGGGCTGCTCGCTCTCCTTCGTCGGCGTGGCCGCCGCGATCCGGGCCTCCGGCGGCAGCAGCGCCACCGTCACCGGCGCCGTCTTCGTGGTCGGCGTGGTGCTCTTCCTCGCCGGCCTCGCGGTGCGGAGGTTCGGCGCCCGGATCATCCACGCGGCGATGCCGCCGGTGGTGACCGGCGCCGTCGTCATGCTGATCGGCTTCAACCTGGCGCCGGTGACCGCCTCCACGTACTGGCCGCAGGACCAGTGGACGGCGCTCCTGGTGATGCTCTTCACCGGTCTGGCCGTGGTCTGCCTGCGCGGCTTCTGGTCCCGGATCGCGATCTTCCTCGGCCTGGTCTTCGGCTACGCCCTCTCCTGGGTCCTCGACCTGGCCTTCGGGAAGATCCACTCGATGGCGCCGTCCGGCCAGGTCACCGACCACTGGCGGCTCGACCTCTCCGGCGTCGGCAAGGCCGACTGGATCGGCCTGCCCTCCTTCCACGGCCCGAGCTTCGAGTGGTCCGCGATCCTCGTCGCGCTCCCCGTCGTCATCGCCCTGATCGCCGAGAACGCCGGCCACGTCAAGGCCGTCGGCGAGATGACCGGCGACGACCTCGACGACAAGCTCGGCACCGCGATCTCCGCCGACGGCGCCGCGTCCATGCTGTCGACCGCCCTGGGCGGCCCGCCGAACACCACGTACTCCGAGAACATCGGCGTCATGGCCGCCACCCGCGTCTACTCCACGGCCGCCTACTGGGCCGCCGCCGGCTTCGCGCTGCTCTTCGGCCTCTGCCCCAAGTTCGGCGCGGTCGTCGCCGCCATCCCCGGCGGCGTCCTCGGCGGCATCACCGTCATCCTCTACGGCATGATCGGCCTGCTCGGCGCCCAGATCTGGATCAACGCCGGGGTCGACCTGCGCAACCCGCTCAACCTGGTCCCGGCCGCCGCCGGCATCATCATCGGCGTCGGCGGCGTGAAGCTGACCTTCACCGACACCTTCGAGCTCGGCGGCATCGCGCTCGGCACGATCGTCGTGATCACCGGCTACCACGTGCTGCGCGCCTTCGCCCCGGCGCACCTCAAGGCCGCCCCGGAGCAGGAGCCGCTCCTGGACTCGGGCACCAGCTCGTACGAGAAGGAGCCGAGCGCGTACGAGAAGGAGCCGTACGAGAAGGGCTCCGGCGACACGGCGAAGAGCTGAGGTATTCGCCCGTTCCGGCGAAGCCGGGCCCCAGAAGCTCCCTCCCGGGCCCGGCGGCTGGAAGTCTGCCCCCATGGCGCAGACCCAGTGGACGGACGAGCGGATCGGACAGTTCGTGGCGGTCGACCCCGTGGTGGACCGGATGCGGTCGCTGCGGGCGGCCTGGCACCCGGCCGACGGGGTCGCCGTCTTCAACCGGGTGTACCTGACGGTCACCGAGGAGATCGGGCGGGCCATCGAGGCCGGGGCCTTCGAGGACCGGCGGGCGGCCGCCACCCTGGACGTGCGCTTCGCCGAGCGCTACCTCGCCGCCGTCGACGCCCACGCCGCCGGCGTGCCGGGCCCGGCCTGCTGGCGGCCCCTCTTCCACTACCGCCGCCACCCCGGCGTGACGCCGCTGCAGTTCGCGCTCGCCGGGATCAACGCGCACATCGGCCACGACCTGGCGCTCGCCGTGGTGGACGCCTGCCGCACCCTGGAGTGCGCGCCGGCCGACCTGGAGGACGAGTTCGACCGGGTCGGCGACGTCCTCGTCCTCCTGGAGGAGCGGATCCGCGAGGAGCTGATGCCGGGCCCGGACCTCCTGGAGATCGCGGACCCGCTGACGCACCTGCTCGGCTGCTGGAGCCTGGACCGGGCCCGGGACGGGGCCTGGCTCGCCGCCCGCTCGCTGTGGCAGCTGCGGGCGCTGCCCGGGCTCGCGGGCGAGTTCACCGAGCGGCTCGACCGCTCGGTGGGCCTGGTGGGCCGGATGCTGCTCACGCCCCTGGCCAGGCCCTGACCTCCGTACGGACTCAGTCCTCCGGCAGCTCGACCGGGGCGATCTCGTCGTACACGTCGCCCGGGCCCGGGTTGGTGGCGTCGGTGGCGCCGCCGAAGTGGCGCATCACGCCCCACACCGCGTTGAGCGCCGTCTGCACCGCGCCCTCGGCCCAGCCGGCCGTCCACGAGATGTCGTCGCCGGCGAGGAAGATGCCGCGCTTGTCCTCGGGCAGGCGGTCCTGCATGAAGTGGGTGAACAGGCGCCGCTGGTAGCGGTAGTGGCCCGGCAGGTTGGCCTTGAAGGCGCCCATGAAGTAGGGCTCGTTCTCCCAGGAGACCGTCACCGGGTTGCCGATGATGTGCTTCCGGATGTCGACCTTCGGGTAGATCTCGCCGAGCGACTTCAGCATGACCTCCATCCGCTCGTTCGCGGAGAGCGGCAGCCACTTCAGGCTGTCGTCGCACCACGTGTACGAGAGGCAGATGACGGCCGGCTTGTCCGGGCCGTCGTCCAGGAGGTACGTGCCGCGGGTCATCCGGTCGGTCAGCGTCATCGACATGACGTCCCGACCCGTCTCCTCGTCCTTGTCCAGCCAGAACGGCCGGTCGACGGGAACGAACAGCTTCGAGGACTCCATGTAGTGGGTCCGCTCGATCGCCGTCCAGTGGTCGATCGGGAAGAGCGAGTCGTCGCAGGCGATCTTGGAGAGCAGCATCCAGGACTGGGCGGTGAAGATCGCCGCCTGGTAGGTGCGGATGTCGCCGGAGGCGTCGGTGACGGTGATCCGGTTGCCCGCGGTGCGGTTCAGCCGGGTGACGGCCGGCTTCGGCTGCCCGCCCTCGTGCAGCGAGGCCAGCGAGGTGCCCTGCGCCCAGTGGACGATCTTCTCGGGCTCGCGCTCCCACAGGCGCAGCGGCAGCTGCTGGGAGCCGCCGACGATGCCGCGGTGGTGGTCGTCGGCCTCGGTGTAGACGACCCGGAGGATCTCCAGGATGGAGTTGGGGAAGTCGGTGTCCCAGCCGCCGGTGCCGAAGCCGACCTGGCCGAAGATCTCGCGGTGCCGGAAGGACTTGAAGGCCTCGGACTCGCAGAGGAAGCCGTAGAAGGTCTGGTTGTCGAGCTTCTCGACGAGCTTCGCCCAGATCTCGCGGATGCGCGGGACGTCGCGCTCGCGCATCGCGCGGTTCATGTCGGAGAAGTCGGCGCCCTCGTCGAGGCACTTGTTCCAGGCGGCGGCGACGTCGCGGTAGACCTGCGGCAGGTCGTCGATGGTCTCCGCGTAGTGCGTCTCGCCCTTGAGGTCGACGACGGTCGAGGGGGTGGCCTCGGCCAGCGGGTTCGGGAAGGGCCGGGTCTCCAGGCCCACCAGGTCGATGTAGTGCTGGAGGGCGGTGGAGGAGGGCGGGAAGCGCATGGCGCCCATCTCCGCCGTCAGGCCCTCGGTCTCCGGGCCCTCGAAGCCGACCGTGCGGAGCCGGCCGCCGATCTGGTCGGCCTCGTAGACGACGGGCTTGAGGCCCATCTTCATCAGCTCGTACGCGGCGATGATGCCGGAGAGGCCGCCGCCGATGACCGCGACCTCGGCGCCGTGCTCGGTGGCGGGTATCTGGCCCAGGCCGGCCGGGTGGGCCAGGAAGTCGTCGTAGGCGTACGGGAAGTCCGGCCCGAACATGGTGATCGGCGGCTGCTGCTCGTCGGCGTGCTCGACGGCGTTGGGCACGGTGGACGTCATGGGGTGCGGACTCCTTGCGGGAAGAACGGGGGGAGGGAGGGGCGGGGGGGCGGCTCAGACGAGGGAGCCGTACAGGCCCGGCCGGCGGTCACGGAGGTACGGGTTCTCCGCGCGGGAGGCCGCGAGGAGGGCGGGGTCGACGTCGCCGACGATCAGCTCCTCGCCGCGCCCGGCGCGGGCCCGGGCGGTGCCGTCGGGGCCGGCCAGCGCGGACAGGCCGACGAACTCGAAGTCGCCCTCGGCGCCGGCGCGGTTGGCGTACGCGATGTAGAGCTGGTTCTCGAAGGCGCGCACCGGGACGACGGACTCGGGGACGATCTCGGCGGGGTGCATGAGCGCGGTCGGCACGAGGAGGAGGTCCGTGCCGGCCAGCGCCTGCGCCCGGACGTTCTCCGGGAACTCGACGTCGTAGCAGATCATCAGGCCGACGGTGAGGTCGCCGAGGCGGGCCTGGACGAGGGGCTCGTCGCCCGGGGTGAACCACTTCAGCTCGAAGTCGCCGAAGAGGTGGGTCTTGCGGTAGTGCGCGAGGGGGGCGCCGTCGGCGCCGAAGAGCGCGGCGGCGTTGTAGATCACGCCGTGCCGCTCGGTGTCCCGCTCCGGGTAGCCGTAGCCGACGGCCAGGCCGTGGCGGGCGGCGGTCTCCGCGACCGCGCGGGCGGAGGGGCCGTCGGCCGGCTCGGCCAGGCGGACGATGTCGGCGCCGATGGCGTAGCCGGTGAGGAAGAGCTCGGGGGCGAGCAGCAGGTCCGCTCCGGCGGCGGCGGCCCGGCCGGCGGCCTCGTCGAGGATCCGCAGGTTGGCGGCGACGTCACCGAGCCGGCCGGAGCTCTGGAGCAGGGCGGTGCGCACCGTGGGCATGCTGAGTCCTCGTGGGGGCGGAGGGGAGGGAGGGGCGTCTGCGGGAGACGTCCAAAACGGTACGGTTCCGGGCTCGGCCCGGACAAGACGGGACCGTTGCGGACCGACCGTCGAACCGTTGCGCGATGCACGACCTGAGTGGCGATTCGTTGCGCGGTGATCGGACCGGGGCCGTACGCGCTCCCCGACCGGCGGCGTACCCCCGGACCGTCCGCCGGCGCGACGCCCGGGCGGGGGCGCGCTTCCCCTTCGACGCGCGTCCGGCCCGGGCGGGCCGGAACGATCCGACGGCCGCCCCGCAGGAGGACGGGGTGCCGCCGTGCGACGCGGCCGCCCCGCGCGAACGGGTCGCGCGGGGCGGCGGGGACTTCCAGGTGGTGTCGTGGGCTGACGACGCCCCGGTCAGGCGGGCGAGCCGGAGGAGAAGCGCCGCAGCAGCGGCGAGAGGACCAGCACCGACTTGGTCCGCTCCACGAAGGGCTCGCCCGCGATCCGCTCCAGGACGCGCTCGAAGTGGCGCATGTCGGAGGCGAAGACCTGGACGACGGCGTCCGCGTCCCCGGTGACGGTCGACGCGGACACCACCTCCGGATACCGCTCCAGACCCCGCCGGATGTCGTCCGGCGAGGTGTTGTGGCGGCAGAAGATCTCGACGAAGCCCTCCGTCTCCCAGCCGAGCGCCGCCGGGTCCACCCGTACGGTGAAGCCGGTGATGGCGCCCTCGGCCCGGAGCCGGTCCACGCGCCGCTTCACGGCGGGGGCGGAGAGACCGACGAGCGAGCCGATGTCGGCGTAGCTGCGGCGGGCGTCCTCCGCGAGGGCGTGGACGATGCGTTCGTCGAGGTCGTTGAGTCGCACTACGGGTGGGTCACTTCTCTGCGTCGGTGGCCAGTCGGGAGCGGCGCATGCCGTACAGGAAGTAGAACACGAGGCCCGCGGCCATCCAGCAACCGAAGACCACCCAGGTGACGGTGTCCAGGCTGAACATGTTGTAGACGCAGAAGCCGAAGCCGAGCACCGGGAAGACCGGCCCGAGCGCCACCTTGAAGGTGCGCGGCATGTCGGGGCGGGTGCGGCGGAGCACGATGACGGCGACGTTGACCAGGGCGAAGGCGAAGAGGGTGCCGATGCTGGTGGCGTCGACGAGCTTGCCGAGCGGGATCACCGAGGCGAGGGCGCCGCAGAAGAGCGAGACGATGACCGTGTTGACGCGCGGGGTGCCGGTCTTGCCGCTGACCTTGGCGAAGACCCTGGGCACGAGGCCGTCGCGGGACATCGCGAAGAGCACCCGGGTCTGGCCGTAGAGGACGGTCAGGACGACGCTGGCGATGGAGATGACGGCGCCGAGGGCGAGCAGGGTGCCCCAGAAGGTCTGGCCGCTGACGTCGTTCATGATCGCGGCGAGGCTGGCCTCGGAGCCCTCGAAGTCCTTCCAGTTCCAGGCGCCGACGGCGACGGCCGCGACGAGGACGTAGAGGACCGTGACGATCAGCAGGGAGAGCATGATCGCGCGGGGCAGGTCGCGCTTGGGGTCCTTGGCCTCCTCGCCGGCGGTGGAGGCGGCGTCGAAGCCGATGTACGAGAAGAAGAGGCTGGCGCCGGCGGCGCTGACGCCCGCCATGCCGAGCGGCATGAAGTCCGCGTAGTTGCCGGACTTGAAGCCCGTGAAGCCGATGGCGCAGAAGAGCACCAGGGCGGCGATCTTCACGAAGACCATGATCGTGTTGACGAGGGCGGACTCGCGGGCGCCGCCGAGCAGGAACACCATGGCGAGGAGCACCACGATCAGGCCGGGCAGGTTGATCACGCCGCCCTCGCCGGGAGCCGAGGAGAGCAGCGCCGGGATGGTGACGCCGATCGTCCCGTCGAGCAGCTCGTTGAGGTACTCGCCCCAGCCGACGGCCACGGCGGCGACCGAGACGCCGTACTCCAGGACCAGGCACCAGCCGCAGACCCAGGCGACGAGTTCACCCATCGTTGCGTACGCGTACGAGTAGGAGGAGCCCGCGACCGGTATGGAGCCGGCCAGCTCGGCGTACGACAGGGCGGAGAAGAGCGCCGTGAGACCGGCGATCACGAAGGCGAGGGTGACGGCCGGGCCGGCCTTGGGGACGGCGTCGCCGAGGACGACGAAGATGCCCGTGCCGAGCGTGGCGCCGATGCTGATCATGGTCAGCTGCCACATGGAGAGCGAGCGGCGGAGATTGCCGCCCTCACCCTGTCCACCCTCCGCGACCAGGCGTTCCACCGGCTTGCGGCGGGCGAGGGCGGTCAGGACGGAAGTCTTGGGGACGGTCGTGGACTCGACCGGTGGGGCTGCGCCGTGGTCCAGCACTGCGGAGGCTCCTTATCGCTGCCTGTGGACTCGACGGGGACCGCGACGGACGTGCGGGCATGCAGGGGCAGCCCACGGGGGCAGGGAGTCCGCCGAGCAGGCGGTCTCCGCCACTCCTGGTACGAGGGATGAGCCTAAGCCCGCAGCTTCGCACTTGTAATGCAGTGTTGTTGCGTAGTTGCGGATGATCATTGCGCACTTCGGGCCCGGACGGGGAAACATTGCGCGCCCCCGCATGAATCGACACATCGGGGTACAGGTCGGGTGGGGGCCGGACGGGCCCGGGAGCGGCTCGGGAACGGGTCCGGGACGGCTCGCGGGCGGGTGTCGGGCGCGGCTCGGAACCGGCGCGCGCCTTGACTCCTGGACCGCCGTGGACCACCCTGCACGCGGCCGATCGGAGGTGCGGTGTGAGCTGGCTGGAGCCCGGCCCCTTCCTGCGGGGCACGGCGTGGCGGGACGGCGACCGCCCGGTCCGCGCCGACCCCGCCGACCTGGAGCGGCTGCCGCGGGACGTTGCGGAGCGGGCCGGGCTGCCGATCGGGGTGCGGGTGGAGTTCCGGGCGGAGCCGGGCACGACGGCCGTGGAGCTGCGCTACCGGGCGGCCGTCCCGGCGATCGACGACGCGCTGCGGGCGCTGCGGCACGCGTTCGCCCTCTGGCAGGGCTCCCGGTGCGTCACGGAGGTGTTCGCGGAGCCGGCCGAGGAGACCACGGTACGGCTCCGACTCCCGCCGGGCGGCGGGGAGTTCACCGTCCACCTGCCGGAGGCCCAGGCGCCCGTCGTCCGCGCCCTGCGCGGTGTCGGCGGGGCCCTGTCCCCCGCGCCCCGGCGGCCCCGCTGGCTGGTGCACGGCGACTCGATCACCGAGGGCTGGTGGTCCACCCGGCCCGCCCACGCCTGGCCCGCCGTCGCCGGGCGCGCGCTGGGACTCGATCCGGTCAACCTCGGCTACGCGGGCGGGGCGCGCGGCGAGCTGCCCCTCGCCGAGCACCTCGCCCGGCTCCCGGGCGAGGTGATCACGCTCGCCTTCGGCACGAACTGCTGGGACCGGGCGCCCGCCACGCCGGAGTGGCTGCACGCGACGGTGCGGTCCTACGTGGCCCTGATCCGCCGGGGCCACCCCCGCACGCCCCTGCTCCTCGTCTCCCCCGTGCTGCGCCCCGCCGCCGAGCACACCCGCAACGCGCTCGGCGCCACCCTCACGGAGCTGCGCCGGGCCATGGAGCGGGCGGTCCGCGACCTGGCCGCGGCCGGTGACCGCCGGCTCCTGCTCCTCCCCGGCCGCCCCCTGCTGGGCCCCGAGCACCTGGCCGACGGCCTCCACCCCGACGACGAGGGCCACGCCCGCCTGGCGGCCGCCGTCACCGCCGCCCTACGGCCCGAGAGCCCCCGGGACGGACGTCCCGGGGGCTCTCGGCGCTAGCGGCGGGGGGCGGTCAGCTCCAGCTGGCGTGGAGGGGCTTGCCCTCGGCGTAGCCGGCCGCGGACTGGATGCCGACGACGGCCTTCTCCTCGAACTCGGCGAGCGAGCCCGCACCGGCGTAGGTGCACGAGGAGCGGACGCCCGCGATGATCGAGTCGATCAGGTCCTCGACGCCCGGACGCTGCGGGTCGAGGAACATCCGCGAGGTCGAGATGCCCTCCTCGAACAGCGCCTTGCGGGCCCGGTCGTACGCGGACTCGTCGGAGGTCCGGTTGCGCACCGCGCGCGCCGACGCCATGCCGAAGGACTCCTTGTAGGCGCGGCCCTGCGCGTCGTGCTGGAGGTCGCCGGGGGACTCGTACGTCCCGGCGAACCAGGAGCCGATCATCACGTTCGACGCGCCCGCGGCGAGCGCCATGGCGACGTCGCGCGGGTGGCGGACACCGCCGTCGGCCCAGACGTGCTTGCCGTACTTCTTCGCCTCGGCGGCGCACTCCAGGACGGCCGAGAACTGCGGCCGGCCGACGCCGGTCATCATGCGGGTGGTGCACATGGCGCCGGGGCCCACGCCGACCTTGATGATGTCGGCGCCGGCCTCGATGAGGTCCTTGACGCCCTCGGCGGCGACGATGTTGCCCGCGACGATCGGGACCTGCGGGTCGAGCGCCCGGACGGTCCGGATGGCGGAGATCATCGACTCCTGGTGCCCGTGGGCGGTGTCGATGACGAGCGTGTCGACGCCCGCGTCGAGCAGCTGCTTGGCCTTGCCCGCCACGTCGCCGTTGATGCCGACGGCGGCGGCGATCCGCAGCTTGCCGTTCGCGTCGACGGCCGGGGTGTACAGGGTGGCGCGCAGGGCGCCCTTGCGGGTGAGGATGCCGGCCAGCCTGCCGTCCGCGTCGACGGCGGGGGCGTAGCGGCGGTTGGCGCCGTCGAGGGTGTTGAAGGCCTCGCGCGGGTCGATGTCCGCGTCCAGCAGGAGGAGGTCCTTGGACATGACCTCGGAGAGCTGGGTGAAGCGGTCGACGCCGGTGAGGTCGGCGTCGGTGACGACGCCGACGGGACGGCGGTGCTCGTCGACGACGACGCCGGCCTCGTGCGCCCGCTTGGGCAGCAGCGCGAGGGCGTCGGCGACGGTCTGGTGCGGCTCCAGCACGATGGGGGTGTCGAGGACCAGGTGGCGGTCCTTCACCCAGGAGATGACCTCGGTGACGACCTCGATCGGGATGTCCTGGGGGATGACGACGAGGCCGCCCCGGCGGGCGACGGTCTCGGCCATGCGGCGGCCGGCGATCGCGGTCATGTTGGCGACGACCAGCGGGATCGTCGTACCGGTGCCGTCGGGCGCGGAGAGGTCCACGGCCTGGCGGGAGCCGACGGCCGATCGGCTCGGCACCATGAACACATCGTCGTACGTGAGGTCGTACGGCGGCTTGACGTCATTGAGGAAACGCACGTGCTGACATCCCAGTCGTTCGGATCGGCCCCTAGGCATTTCAGCCAGGGGAAAAAGCACGTAGTTCATTGTCCCACGCCGCTACGCATACCAGTCCCGGGCGAATCCTCCGAGGCTCACGACAGAGCCTTCGGAGGATCGCACGAGCCCTTTCGGCCGCCGGGTCCCGGCGGCCCGTCCGGCGGCGGGTTCCGGCTCCGCCGCCCGGCGCGGGGCGGGCGGGGCCCGCCGTCCGGCGACGGAGGCGCGGCCGAGGACACCGACCCGGTCACGCGGGCTCCCCCGCGCCGGCCCCGATCGGGCTCGACACCTGGCGCGCCGCCCTCGAACTCGGCCGCCAGGCGGGCCACTTGGGCACCGGCATCCCGGTCTCCTGCGTGGTGCCGCGGATCGGCGAACGCCCCTCCTGGACCACGTGATCCGGGGAGGGCGGCGCGCGGCGGTCCCTCAGACGGCGTCCGCGGGAAGGCCGCCCGCCGTGTGGCCGGGCCGGATCAGACCGGTCTCGTAGGCGAGGACGACGAGTTGGACCCGGTCGCGCACGCCGAGCTTGGTGATCGCCCGGGTGACGTGGGTCTTGGCCGTGAGCGGCGAGATCACCAGCCGGGCGGCGACCTGGTCGTTGGAGAGCCCGGCCGCGACGAGCGCCACCACCTCGCGTTCGCGGGCGGTGAGCGCGGTGAGCCGGTCCGGGGCCACGGCGGCCGCGGCGGGCCGGTGGGCGAACTCCTCGACGACCCGGCGCGTGGCGCTCGGCGAGAGCAGCGCGTCGCCCCCGGCGACCGCCCGGATCGCCTGGCGCAGGTCGTCGGGCTCGATCTCCTTGGTGAGGAAGCCGCTGGCGCCCGCCCGCAGCGCGGCGAAGACGTACTCGTCGGTCTCGAAGGTCGTCAGCACGATCACCCTCGTCCCGGCGAGCTCCGGGTCCCGGGTGAGGGTCTCGGTCGCGGTCAGCCCGTCCGTCCCCGGCATGCGGATGTCCATGAGGACGACGTCGGGCCGCAGGGCGCGGACCGCGCGCAGCGCCTCGTCGCCGGTGGCCGCCTCGCCCACCACCTCGATGTCGCGCGTCCGCCGGAGCAGGCTGCGGAAGCCCGCCCGGACGAGGGACTGGTCGTCGGCGAGCAGAACCGAGATCGTCATGATCGTCAGCTTGGCACAGGAAGCACGGCCCGCACGGTGTATCCGCCGTGCTCGCCCGGGCCGGCGGCGAACTCGCCGCCCAGGACGGTGACCCGCTCGCGCATCCCGGCGACGCCGTGGCCGCCGCCCTCGCCCGCGCGCGCCGGGCCCCCCGCGGGCCTCGCGGGACCGTCGTCGGCGACCTCCACGCGGACCGCCTCGGCGTCGTAGCGCAGCCGGACGCCGACCCGGGTGCCGCCGGAGTGGCGCACCGCGTTGGTCAGCGACTCCTGCACGATCCGGTAGACGGCGAGCGCCACCGGCGCCGGCACCCCGGCGGGGTCGCCCGTGGTCTCGACGTCCGCGTCGAGACCGGCGGCCCGGACCCGCTCCACCAGCTCGCCGACCCCGTCGAGGCCCCGCTCCGGGGCCAGGGCCGTGCCCCCGCCGCCCGCCGCCGCGTCCTGGCCGGGCTCCCGCAGGACGCCGATGAGGGAGCGCAGGTCGGTGACGGCCGTCGCGCGGACCTCCTGCGCGGTCTTCAGCGCGGCCCGCGCCTCCTCCGGCTCGTCCTCCAGCGCCTCGACGGCCACCCGCAGCTGGACGCCCACGACGGTCAGGGTGTGCGCGACGACGTCGTGGAGCTCCCGGGCGATCTGCAGCCGTTCGGCCTCCGCCCGCCGCCGGGCCTCCGCCGCCCGCTCGCGCGCGGCGCGCTCCCGTCCGGCCGCCTCCTCCCGGCGCAGGTCGCGGCCGTTGCGCCAGGCGGTGGCCGCGGCGAGCACCAGGGCGAGCCAGAGGGTCTCCGCGCCCAGTTCGGCGACGACGGCCCGGCCGCTCATCCCGGCGACGAACAGCTCCCAGTCGGTGGCGAAGGCGACCTGGAAGACCCCGACGCCGACGGCGAAGGCGGGCCCGTCCGGCAGCCGTCGCACCAGGGCGCCGAACCGGCCCCGCGCCCCGCCCCGCGCGGGCCGGCCGCCCGCCGCCACCAGGAAGTACGCGGCGGTGGCCGGCCAGATCCAGCCCACGTCCGACAGTCCGGAGGCACGGAAGGCGATGACCGTCTGGACGCTCACGAGCAGGGCGGCGCGCGGCCACCGGCCGGCGGCCGGCACCAGGGCGGCGAGCCCGAGGGCGTACGGCACGATGCCGGTGAGCAGCGGTCCGTCGCCCCCGACGGCCTCGGTGGTGACGACGGCGACCGCCGTCACCACCGCCGCGGCGACCCGTGCGGCCCGGGTGACGGCCGGGCCCTCCGCGGGCCCCGTCCGGTTCCGGTCCGCCCCGGCGCGCTCTTCGGTCACCGGGCCATTGTGCCCAACCGCCGCCCGCGTCACGGCGGTCATGCGCGCACCGCCGGACGCGAGGCGGCGACGGAGGCCAGCGCCACCCAGGCCAGGGCGGCGCCGAACGCGATCCGCTCGACGAGCCCGACGAGGGTCGGCACGCTCCCGGTCCCCAGCGAGGGCCCGTCCATCACGTCCACCAGGCAGACCAGCAGCAGGACCGTCGAGACGAGGGAGGTGCCGAGCACGGCGCGCAGCGCGCCGGCGCCGCGCGCCCACCGGCGGGCCAGCCACCGGTGCAGCACCAGCGCGGCCACGGGCAGCGCCAGGAAGGCGGGGGTGGCGGCCGTGCCGTGCACGATGTCCGAGGTGGAGGGCCTGCCCCAGCGCCCGGGCGGGTCGGCGGGGAACACCCCGGCCACCGCGACGCCCGCGGCCCACACGCCGGCCGCCCACCGGCCGGCCCGGGGCGCCCCGGCCCGCCGCAGCAGGGCCACGAGGAGCCCGGAGGCGCCGGCGACCAGGAAGAGCGCCGTGGTGATCAGCCAGCCCGCGGTGCCGTTCACGTACCGGCTGATCACCTCGGTGACCGGGCTGTACCCCGGGTTCAGCAGGTCGGCGGCGGCGATCGCCGCGGCGGCGGTCCCGGCCGCGGCCAGGACGGCCCGGGAGCCGGTCCGCGCCCGCCGGCCGGCGGCGCCGGAGCCGGCGGGCCGGGCGGTGGAGGGGGACGAGGGGGCGGGGGAGAGGGTCCGCACGGCGAGTCTCCTGACGCGGGGGGGGGGGAAGCCGCCGGAGCGGCACCGGGCGGAGTGTCCGCCCGACGCCCTCCACGCTAGGGACGGGCGCCCCCGCGGGCGTCCCCCGTCCGCCGACACCCGCGCGTACTCCCCCGGCGCACCCCGTACTCCCCGGGGAGTACGTCACCCGGTCCCCGCTCCCCGCTCAACCGTCCCCGGACGCGCGCCCCTCCGCCGCCTCCGGGCCCCCTCCCCGCCCGTCCCCGAGGGCGATCAGCACGGCCAGCCGCCCGGGCGACTCCTCGACGGCGGCGGCGAAGACGCCCTGCGCGGTCTCCCAGTCGCGCGGGGCGCGCCGCGCGTACCCCTGCCAGTGGGTGACGACGACGGCGACCGGCCGGGGCAGCTCGCCGAGGCACTCGGCGAGGGCGTCCCAGTTGCGGCCGAACCAGTCCGGCAGGGCGAGCACGGCGGCGCAGCGGTCCATGAAGCCCGCCTTGTCGGTCACGCCGGACAGATCGAGGACGACGGGGTCATCCAGTCGCACCGCCGACCACCTCCCGGAAGCTCTCGTAGTGGTCGTCGGTGTAGTACCGCTCCCCCTCCCCGCCGGTGACGATCCGGCGGGCCCCGCGGTCGCGCTCGCCGGGGGTGGGGACGGTGTACTCGTGGTAGTAACCGCGCTTCCTCGGCGGCAGGATCCGCTCGAAGTTGGAGAAGACGCTCCCGTCCTTGGCGTACGGGAAGGGCCCGCCGGCCCGGATGAGGGCGAGGGTCCGGCGCGCCTCGGGCGGCAGCTCCGCCTCGCGGACAGTGGGGAGGCCGGAGGCGCGCGACGCGGCGGAGGTCGCGGGGTCCGCCGTCGCGGCGGTACGGGTGGGGGCGGCGGTGGCGGTGGGCGTGGCCGTGCCGGCGGAGCAGCCGGTGAGCAGCAGGGACAGCCCGGCCAGGACGGCGAGCCCCAGCCGGAGGCAGCGAGCGATCATGTCCCGATGCTGTCACCGCCGCGCGGTGCCGCCCCGGGGGCGCGCCCGGGCATGCGGAAGGGCGCCCTCCGTGGATGCGGCGGGCGTCCTTCCGGTGGCGTCAGCGGCCGGTGCCGCCGGTGTCCGGGTCCGTCCGGTCGAGGGCCGGGCGGGGGCCCGGGCTGAACTCGGTGAGCAGGTAGTCGGCCGCGGAGCGGTCGGTGACCAGGCTGGTGACGAGGCCGGAGCGGAGCACCGCCCCGATCGCCGCCGCCTTGCGCTGGCCGCCCGCGATGGCGACGACCTCGGGGATCCGGCGCAGCCGGTCGGCCTCGACGGTGATGCACCGCTCGCCCAGGTCCCGGCCGACGCGGCGGCCCTCGGCGTCGAAGAGGTGCGCGGACATCTCGGCGGCCACGCCCAGGGAGGCGTAGTGGGCGCGCTCCTCCTCGGAGAGCATGTCGTGGACGGTGGAGATGCCCGGCTCCCAGGAGCCGATGGAGACGCAGGCGACGGTGACCTTGTCGAAGTACTCGAAGGCCCGGGCGATGCCGGTCTGGCTGCGCAGCGCGGCGGCCGTCGCCGGGTCGGGCAGCAGCATGGGCGCGTAGATGGGGTGGGCCTCGCCGCCGGAGACCTGGGCGGCGCGCCGGACCGCCTCGACCGAGCCGCGCTCGGCGGTCCCGGCGTCGTACACGCCGGTGAGCTGGACGACCGTGCACGGCGGCAGCCGGTCGAGGGCGGCCGCCATGTGGATGGTCGAGCGGCCCCAGGCCAGGCCGAGGACGTCGCCCTCGGTGACCAGCTCGCCGAGGAGGTCCGCGGCGACCTCGCCGAGGTTCTCCGGGTCCGGCGACTCGTCGTCCTCGGCCGGGGACTCGACGACGACCGCGTGCCGGAGCCCGTACCGGGCACGCAGCGCGTCGGAGCGTTCGGCGTCCAGCTCGGCCGGTACCCGGATCTCGATGCGCACGAGATCCCGTTCCAGAGCGGTCTCCAGGACCCGGGCCACCTTGAAGCGGCTCACGCCGAACTCCTCGGCGATCTGGATCTTGGACTTCCCCTCCAGGTAGAAGCGGCGCGCCATGGCCGCCGCCTGCACCAGCTCCGCGGGGCCCATCCGCAGGGCCGACCGTCCCGCCGACATACCCGCCACCGCGATCTCCTCACTGCTGTTCACGCACCGCTGTCCACGATCCGTGTTCGTTCACACTCTGGACCCGCTGTTCATCCTGTCAGAAACGGCGGGCCTTGATCAGTCCTGTCGGCGGCCCGTCGGACCGCGTTCACCGGCCGGAGGCTCAGTGGCCACATGCCCAGGCGGCACCGGCCGTGGCGGCCTCCGCCCTGGCCCGCAGCGCGGCCACGGCGGCGGCCGGGTCGGCCGCGCCGTAGACCGCCGAGCCGGCCACGAAGACGTCGGCGCCCGCCTCGGCGCAGCGCTCGATGGTCGCCTCGGAGACGCCGCCGTCGACCTGGAGCCACAGGTCCAGGCCGTGCTTGGCGATCAGCTCACGGGTGCGGCGGATCTTCGGCAGCATGATGTCGAGGAACGCCTGGCCTCCGAAGCCGGGCTCGACGGTCATGATGAGCAGCATGTCGAGCTCGGGGAGCAGGTCCTCGAAGGGCTCGATGGGGGTGGCCGGCTTGAGCGCCATGGAGGCCCTGGCGCCCTTGGCGCGGATCTCGCGGGCGAGCCGGACCGGCGCGGCGGCCGCCTCGACGTGGAAGGTCACGGAGCCGGCGCCCGCCTCGACGTACTGCGGCGCCCAGCGGTCCGGGTCCTCGATCATCAGGTGGCAGTCGAGGGGGGTGTCGGTCGCGCGGCTGAGCGACTCGACGATCGGCACGCCCAGCGTCAGGTTGGGCACGAAGTGGTTGTCCATGACGTCGACGTGCAGCCAGTCGGCGCCGCCGACGGCCTCGGCCTCGTCCGCGAGGCGGGCGAAGTCCGCTGAGAGGATGCTGGGATTGATCTGCGCCATGAGCCAAGCCTGCCACGTTCTTGGGGAGTTCTTTGCCGCGAACCGACGAGCGGCCCTTCCGGCACCGGACGTACTGGTACGGACCAGCGGAAAACGTCAGGCCGTCCGGCGGATCAGCGCCAGGTACATGGCGTCCGTGCCGTGCAGATGCGGCCACAGCTGGACGTCGGGACCGTCGCCGAGCCCGTCGACACCGGGGAAGTACGGCCGGGCGTCGATCAGCTCGCCGCCGCCGAGCCTCTTCAGGACGTCGTCGACGACGACCCGGGTCTCGGCGAGGTGCGGCGAACAGGTCGCGTAGCCCACGACCCCGCCGACGCGGACGGCCTTCAGCGCCTCGGTGAGCAGCCCGCGCTGGAGCGGCGCGAAGCCGTCGAGGTCCTCGGGGCGGCGGCGCCAGCGGGCCTCGGGGCGGCGGCGCAGCGCGCCGAGCCCGGAGCAGGGCACGTCGACCAGGACCCGGTCGAAGGAGCCCTCGCGCCACGGCGGGCGGGTGCCGTCGGCGGCGATGACCTGGTACGGGCCGGGGTTGCCGGCCAGCGCGCGCTCGACCAGCCGGGCGCGGTGCGGCTGCTTCTCGGAGGCGAGCAGGGCGGCGCCGCGCTCGGCGGCCAGCGCGCCGAGCAGGGCGGCCTTGCCGCCGGGGCCGGCGCAGCCGTCGAGCCAGCGGGTGTCGGGGCCTTCCAGCTCCGCGTTGGCCAGGGCGATCGCGACGAGCTGGCTGCCCTCGTCCTGGACGCCGGCCCGCCCGTCCCGGACAGCCTCGATGGCGCCGGGCTCGCCGCCGTCGCTGAGCCGCAGCGCGTACGGCGACCAGCGGCCCGGCTCGGTCTCGGCGGCCTCGGCCAGCTCCTCGACGGTGGACCGGCCGGGGCGGGCGACGAGGGTGACCTCGGGCCGCTCGTTGTCGGCCTCCAGGAGCGCCTCGATCCCGGCGCGGCCGCCGCCGAGGGCGTCCCAGAGCGCGGAGACCACCCAGCGGGGGTGGGAGTGCACGACGGCGAGGTGGTCCTCGGCGTCCTTCTCGTACGGTGGGGCGACCTCGGCCAGCCAGGCATCGAGGTCCTGCCGCGTGATCTTCCGCAGGACGGCGTTGACGAACTTCGCACGGCCCTCGCCCAGCACCGCGCGGGCCAGCTCGACGGTGGCGGAGACGGCGGCGTGCGGCGGGATCCGGGTGCCGAGCAGCTGGTGGGCGCCGAGCGACAGCACGTCGAGCACCGGCGGGTCGACCTCGCGCAGCGGCCGGTCCACGCAGGCCGCGATGATCGCGTCGTACGTGCCCTGCCGGCGCAGCGTCCCGTAGACCAGCTCGGTCGCGAGCGCCGCGTCCCGCGCCTCGAAGCCCTCCTTCTCCCGCGCCTTGCGCAGCAGCGGCGGCAGCACGAGGTTGGCGTACGCGTCCCGCTCGTCGACCGCCCGGAGCACCTCGAAGGCGAGCATCCGCACGGGATCCTTCTTGGGCCGGCGGTGGGGCTTGGGGGGACGGCGACGTGCCTGCTCGCTCAAAGGTGCTCCGCGTGACGAAATGGGGGGTCGAACCCTCCCAGCCTACGTCCGCCCGCCGCTACCGGGAAAAACGCCCCCGCCGCACGGCGCGGCCGCCCGCGGCGATCAGACAGGACACCGGCGCGGTGCCGCCCCCGTCCGCCTCGAAGGCGAGGAGCACGGGCGGCTCCTCGCCGACGATCCGCAGGACCTCGGCCCGCTCCCCGGCGGTGGGCTCGCGGAAGACGGGGTCCGTGAAGGCCGTCGGGCACCGGACGTACGACACGTCCGCGAGCTCCACCTCCAGCCCGTGGTGATACGTCAGGTCGTACCCGGCGACCAGGGTGAGCCGGCTGCCGTCGAACCGGCGCACCTCCCAGTCCCACCACGACCCCTCGGGGAGGGACGGCGGGGTCACGCGCCCAGCCGCTCCCCCGGGGCGATGCGGACGCCGCGGGCCCAGTCGGCGGCCTTCATGGGCTTCTTGCCCTGGGGCTGGACCCAGAGCAGCTCGACGGCGTACGAGCCGGTGCCGGCGAACACGTTGTTCTTGCCGGCCGCCAGCTCGCCGGGGGCGAGGTCGGCGCGGCCGGGGACGGGGACCGCCTGGATGAGCTTGAGGCGCTCGCCGCGGAAGAGGGTCCAGGCGCCGGGGGCCGGGGTGCAGCCGCGGATCACCCGGTCGACGCGGAGGGCGGGGGCGGCGAAGTCGACGTGGGCGTCCTCGACCTCGATCTTCGGGGCGAGGCTGATGCCCTCGGCGGGCTGCGGGACGGCCTTGAGGGTGCCGTCCTCGATGCCGTCCATGGTGGCCGCGAGCAGTCCGGCGCCCGCGAAGGCGAGCCGGGTGAGGAGGTCGCCGCTGGTGTCGGTGGGGCGGATCTCCTCGGTGATCACGCCGTAGACCGGACCGGAGTCGAGGCCCTTCTCGATCTGGAAGGTGCTGGCGCCGGTCACCTCGTCGCCCGCCATCAGCGCGTGCTGGACGGGGGCCGCGCCGCGCCAGGCCGGGAGGAGGGAGAAGTGCAGGTTGACCCAGCCGTGCGCCGGGACGTCGAGGGCCTTCTGCGGCAGCAGCGCGCCGTAGGCGACGACCGGGCAGCAGTCCGGCGCGATCTCGCGCAGCCGGGCGAGGAAGTCCTCGTCGCGCGGGTGGGCGGGCCGCAGGATCTCGATGCCCTCCTCCTCGGCCCGCTGGGCGACCGGGCTGGCGACCAGGCGGCGGCCGCGGCCCGCGGGCGCGTCCGGCCGGGTGACCACGGCGGCGACCTCGTGGCGGCCGGAGGCGAGCAGGGCGTCCAGGGCGGGGACGGCGACCTCGGGGGTGCCTGCGAAGACCAGCTTCATGGGTGGCGACTGCCTGTCTGTCCGGGGGCGTTGCGAGCGACGCACCAGTCTAGGCCGTCTCTTCCGGGCCATGCCGGGCTCGCGACTCCCCCGGCTACCGCCGGGAGGTGCCCCCACCGCATGGACTCCCTCCTCCGCCTTGCGAGCGCACGCACCGGACGCCGCTCCCTGACCCGGCCTGGCCCGGAAGAAACGGCCCAGGCGTCCGGCCGGGAGGGGGCGTACGCGGCGACGAGCGCCCCGCGCATATGCGTGTACGCCCCCGCAGCGTGACCCAACTCCCGGTGGCGCGTTGGTCAAGAGAGATTGACCGAATCGGGCCGCCGTCCCCCCCTGCGGCCCGCCCTCCCCATCGCCGGTTCGAGAGGCTTTCACATGGCCGACCACGCAACCCACGACGCCCAAGCCCGGGCAAGTCTGCACCTGTTGGTGCGGGACATCGAGCGGGTCCGGCGGCAGGTGGACGCACTGCGCACGCTCACGGCCCAGCTGGGCAATGTCTACCGCCCTCGCCGCTCCGGCCCGTCCACGGGCTTCGTCGTCTACGGACGCGCCCCCGCCCCCACCGTACGGCTCGCCCAGGAGCTCCGCGACAGCGTCGAGACCCTGGTGACCGCCGCCGTCGAGTTCGACCGTTCCCTCGGCTTCTCCTGGGACGCCGTGGGCTCCGCGCTCGGGGTCACCAAGCAGGCCGTCCACCGCCGTTACGGCGCCCGCCGGGCGCCCCAGCAGCCGGCGGTGGAGCCGGAGCGCGGTGCCGAGCCGGGCGTGGCCCGCCCCGTCCCCGCGGTGCCGGCCGCCCGCTCGATGCCGCCGCAGCCCACCTCGGGCAGCGCCACCCTCCGCGAGGAGCCCCGCTCCCCCGCCTTCCCCGTCCCGCGGGGCGGCTGACGCGACGGAGCCGACGGCCGGCCGCCACCCCCTGGCCGAAGGGGGCGGCGGCCGTCGTCGTCCCCGGCCCCCGGCCGGGCCTCAGCCGATGTCCGGCGGGTCCACCCTGACCCGGACGGTGTCGCCGGTGCCCCGGGCCTGGCGGCTCGCGCGGGCGTGCTTGAGGGCCTGCGCCAGGGCCGCGCCGCTGCCGGGCGGGACCCGGACCAGGGCGCGGTCCCACTGCTCGCCGGGCGGCGGGTCGCCGGGACGGCGGGCGGACCCGGGCCGGACCACCGGCAGCGCCACCGGGCCGAGGATCTCCGCGTCCATGGGCAGCGCGGCGGCCGCGAGGAAGGTCGCCACCGCCTCCGGCGGGCCGCTCACCGCCGCCATCCGGGAGACCGGCGGGAAGCCCAGCTCGGCGCGCTCGGCCAGCTCCCGCTGGGCGTGGCCCACCGGGTCCCAGCGGACGAGGGCCTGCACGGGCCGGAGCGTCGGCTCGGCGACCACCACCACCGTGCCGCCCTCGGCCTGTCCCCGGACCAGCGAGGCCGCGTCGATCCAGCGGCGCAGCGCCTCCTCCCCGGCCCGCAGGTCGGGGCGGCCGAGCAGGGCCCAGCCGTCGAGCAGCAGCGCCGCCGCGTAGCCGCCGTCGGCGACGGGTTCGGCCCCGGGGGTGGAGACGACGAGCGCGGGGCGGTCCGGCACCCGGTCCAGGACGTGGTCGCGGCCGGAGGTCCGTACCGGCACGGCGGGAAAGGCCCGGCCCAGCTCCTCCGCGGTCCGCCGGGCGCCGACGACCTGGGCGCGCAGCCGGGTGGAGCCGCAGGCCTCGCAGTGCCAGTCGGGGGCCTCGCGCCCGCACCAGCCGCAGTGCAGCGCGCGCTGCTCGGGGGCCTCCAGCGGCCCGGAGCAGTGCGCGCAGCGGGCGGGCGTCCGGCACTGCTGGCAGGCGAGCCGGGGCACGTATCCCCGCCGGGGCACCTGGATCAGGACCGGCCCGGTGCGCAGCCCGTCCCGGAGGGCGGCCCAGGCCAGGGAGGGCAGCCGGGCGGCCCGCGCGGCCTCGTCGCGGGCGAGCTGGTCATCGCCGACGGTGCGGACGAGGGGCGCGGCCCCGCGGACCTCCTCGCGGCTCGCGGCGATCGGCCGGGCCCAGCCGGACTCGACGAGCTGGGCGGCCTCCACGGTGCAGCTCGTCGAGCCGAGGAGGAAGGCGCACCGGTCGTGGGCGGCGCGCAGCAGCAGCACTTCGCGGGCGTGCGGCTGGGGGGCGTGCGGGTCGCTGTGGCTGCCGTCGCCGTCGTCCCAGATGACGGCGAGGCCCAGGTCCCGCACCGGCGCGAACATGGCGGCGCGGGTGCCGACGACGGCCCGCACGGAGCCGCGCCGGACGGCGAGCCACTGCCCGTACCGCTTCTCGGGCCCGGCCTCGGCGGTGAGCAGCGCGTGCCGCCCCTCCCCCAGGACGGCGGTGAGCGCCGCGTCGACCCGGCCGGCGACCCGCCCGTCGGGGACGACGACGAGGGCGCCGCGCCCGGAGGCGAGGGTGGCGGCGACGGCGCGGGCGATCTCCTCGGCCCAGTACGGCCCCGGCAGCGCGTTCCACACCGCCCGGGGCGACCCGCCGCGCGCCAGCGACTCCAGGAACGCCGGCCCCTGCTCGTACCGCCCCCAGGTGCCCGGCGCGGGCGGCGGGGGCGGCGGCAGCGGCGCGGGCGAGGCCCGCCGCTCGGCGGCCGCGTTGCGCGGCGGCACGGCGAGCTGGAGCACGTCGGCGAGGCTGCCCGCGTACCGGTCGGCGACGGCCCGCGCGAGCGCCAGCAGCTCGGGCCCGAGCACCGGCTCGGGCGACACCACGTCGGCGAGCGCGGCCAGCGGCCCGGAGTAGTCGGAGGCGGCCCGCCGCTCGACGAGGAACCCGTCGATCAGCCGCCCGCCCTCCCGGCGCCCGCCCCGCACCTGCCCGGCCCCGGCCCCGAACCGCACCCGCACCCGCACTCCGGGCCGGGCGTCGGCGTCCAGCTCCTCGGGCACCGCGTAGTCGAAGAACTGGTCGAGGTGGAGCACCCCCTTGTTCACCACGACCCGCGCGACCGGCAGCTCCTTGGCGAGCGCGGCCCCCCGCCACGTCCGCGGCTTCGCCTTCGGCACCTTCGCCTTCCGCACGGACTCCCGAATGAGCGCGAGCTGCTCGGGCCCCTCCGGTCTCTCCTTTTCGCTGCTCACAGCCCCATACCTACCAGACCGCTCGGACAGCGGGGGACGCCGAAGCCCGGCACCCCGTGACGGGGTGCCGGGCTTCGGCGGTGGTGCGGGGCGCCTTACAGGCCGGCGGCCTTCTTCAGGGCGTCGACGCGGTCGGTGCGCTCCCAGGTGAAGTCCGGCAGCTCGCGGCCGAAGTGGCCGTAGGCGGCGGTCTGGGAGTAGATCGGGCGGAGCAGGTCGAGGTCGCGGATGATCGCGGCCGGGCGGAGGTCGAAGACCTCGGCGATGGCGTTCTCGATCTTCTCGGTCTCGACGGCGTGGGTGCCGAAGGTCTCGACGAAGAGGCCGACGGGCTCGGCCTTGCCGATGGCGTAGGCGACCTGGACCTCGCAGCGGGAGGCGAGGCCCGCGGCGACGACGTTCTTGGCGACCCAGCGCATGGCGTAGGCGGCCGAGCGGTCGACCTTGGACGGGTCCTTGCCGGAGAAGGCGCCGCCGCCGTGGCGGGCCATGCCGCCGTACGTGTCGATGATGATCTTGCGGCCGGTGAGGCCGGCGTCGCCCATCGGGCCGCCGATCTCGAAGCGGCCGGTCGGGTTGACCAGGAGGCGGTAGCCGTCGGTGTCGAGCTTGATGCCGTCCTCGACGAGCTCCTTGAGGACGTGCTCGACGACGAACTCGCGGATGTCGGGCGCGAGCAGCGAGTCGAGGTCGATGTCCGAGGCGTGCTGCGAGGAGACGACGACGGTGTCGAGGCGGACCGCCTTGTCGCCGTCGTACTCGATGGTGACCTGGGTCTTGCCGTCGGGGCGCAGGTACGGGATGGTGCCGTTCTTGCGGACCTCGGTCAGGCGCCGGGAGAGCCGGTGCGCGAGGTGGATCGGCAGCGGCATCAGCTCGGGGGTCTCGTCCGAGGCGTAGCCGAACATCAGGCCCTGGTCGCCGGCGCCCTGCTTGTCGAGCTCGTCCTCGTCGCCCTCGACGCGCTTCTCGTAGGCGGTGTCCACGCCCTGCGCGATGTCGGGGGACTGCGACCCGATGGACACCGACACGCCGCAGGAGGCGCCGTCGAAGCCCTTCTTCGAGGAGTCGTATCCGATCTCGAGGATCTTGTTGCGGACGAGGGTCGGGATGTCCGCCCACGCCTTGGTGGTCACCTCGCCGGCGACGTGCACGAGGCCGGTGGTGATCAGCGTCTCGACGGCGACGCGGGAGGTGGGGTCCTCCCGGAGCAGCGCGTCGAGGATGGTGTCGCTGATCTGGTCAGCGATCTTGTCGGGGTGCCCCTCGGTGACGGACTCCGAGGTGAACAGACGACGGGACACAACGCTCCCTGGGGTTGCAGCGGCTGCTGGCTATCTCTTCGCGGACCGGCAGGGGGCTGCGCCCCGCGACGTTCCACGGACAGTCTATCGGGCCGGGTCGGACCTTGGACCAGGTGTCTCGCCTGACGAATGCCCGTGTGTGGCGCGAAACGGCCCCGCACGGGGCCGGAGGGGGGCGGCCGATGGGGCGCAGATCACTCGCGCCCCGGCGTTTCGCGCCTCCTCGGCCCGCTCCCGGCTCAGACGGACCGTTCCCGCAGGCGCGGCAGGACCAGGTCCCAGACGGTCTCGGCGAGGGCTTCCTTCGGGCCGTACGGGACCGGGGTCTCGGTGCCGTCGGCGGCGAGGACCACGGCCTCGTTCTCCTCGGAGCCGAAGGTCTTGCGCTCGCCGACCTCGTTGACGACGAGGAGGTCGCAGCCCTTGCGGGCGAGCTTGGCGCGCCCGTTGGCCAGGACGTCGTCGGTCTCGGCGGCGAAGCCGACGACGACCTGGCCGGGCAGGGCGCGGTCGGCGGAGAGCTCGGCGAGGATGTCCGGGTTGCGGACCAGCTCGATGGTCGGGGCCCCGCCGTCGTCCGTCTTCTTGATCTTGCCGGTGGCGTAGACGGCCGGGCGGAAGTCGGCGACGGCGGCGGCCATGACGACCGCGTCGGCGTCGGCGGCGGCCTTGAGGACGGCCTCGCGGAGCTGGACGGCGGTGCCGGCGCGGACGACGTCGACGCCGGCCGGGTCGGGCAGTCCGGTGTTGGCCTCGACGAGGGTGACCCGGGCGCCGCGGGCGGCGGCGGCCCTGGCGAGGGCGTAGCCCTGCTTGCCGGAGGAGCGGTTGCCCAGGTAGCGGACCGGGTCGAGGGGCTCGCGGGTGCCGCCGGCGCTGACCACGACGTGCCGGCCGGCGAGGTCGGGGACGGTGACGCCGCGGGCGAGGATCCGCCGGCAGACCTCGAAGATCTCGCCGGGGTCGGGGAGGCGGCCCTTGCCGGTGTCGACGCCGGTGAGCCGGCCGACGGCGGGTTCGACGACGACGGCGCCGCGGCGGCGCAGGGTGGCCACGTTCTCCTGGGTGGCCGGGTGCTCCCACATCTCGGTGTGCATGGCGGGGGCGAAGACGACCGGACAGCGCGCGGTGAGCAGCGTGTTGGTGAGGAGGTCGTCGGCGAGGCCGTGGGCGGCCTTGGCGAGCATGTCGGCGGTGGCGGGGGCGACGACGACGAGGTCGGCGGCCTGGCCGATGCGGACGTGCGGCACCTCGTGGACGGTCTCCCAGACCTCGGTGGAGACGGGGTTGCCGGAGAGCGCGGACCAGGTGGCGGCGCCGACGAAGTGGAGGGCGGAGTCGGTGGGGACGACGCGGACGTCGTGGCCCGACTCGGTGAGCCGGCGCAGCAGCTCGCACGCCTTGTAGGCGGCGATGCCGCCGCTCACGCCCAGAACGACCTTCGGCTTGGTCACGGCTGTCACTCCCCGCGCTGGTACGCGTACTCGGATGGGTTACGGCTGCACTGTCGGCTCCATGAGACACCACAGGCCCGGCGGGAGGACCGCCGGGCCTGTGGTGACACACGCAACGCTTACTGAACGGGGCCCTCGACGGCCTCGGAGGTCAGCAGACCCGCGTTGATCTCACGCAGGGCGATCGAGAGCGGCTTCTCGTGGACGTGGGTGTCGACGAGGGGACCGACGTACTCCAGCAGGCCCTCACCGAGCTGCGAGTAGTACGCGTTGATCTGACGCGCGCGCTTGGCCGCGTAGATCACGAGGCTGTACTTCGAGTCCGTGGCCTCGAGCAGCTCGTCGATCGGCGGGTTGATGATGCCCTCGGGCGCGGTGATGGAAGAGGACACGCTCTACCTTCCGAAGATGGATAAAAGATCAGACTACGTGCATCAACGTTAGCAGCTCACGTGCCACGTCCTCGACGGAGGTGTTGACGAGCGTGGTGTCGAACTCCGACTCGGCGGCGAGTTCGACCTTGGCGGCCTCCAGGCGGCGCTCGATGACCTCGGGCGACTCGGTGCCGCGGCCGGTGAGTCGGCGGACCAGCTCCTCCCAGCTCGGCGGGGCCAGGAAGACCAGCCGGGAGTCGGGCATGGACTCCTTGACCTGGCGCGCGCCCTGGAGCTCGATCTCCAGCAGGACGGGCTCGCCGGCCTCCAGGCGCTCGACGACCGCGCCCCGGGGGGTGCCGTAGCGGTTGCCCGCGAACTCGGCCCATTCGAGGAGCTCACCGTTGGCGATCAGCTTGTCGAACTCGTCGTCCGTGACGAAGAAGTACTGGACGCCGTGCTTCTCGCCGGGGCGGGGCTTCCGGGTCGTCGCCGACACCGAGAGCCAGACCTCGGGGTGGACCTTGCGCATATGAGCGACGACCGTGCTCTTGCCGACCCCGGAGGGGCCGGAGAGCACGGTCAGCCGCGGACGTGCCTCTGCTGCCATGCAGCGATTATTCCAGTACCGCCGGGGTGCCCGGGACGCTCGTCCTGGATCGGGCACCGGGCCGGACACCGGACCGGGCGGCGGGTCAGGCGCCGGAGCCGCCGAACTCGCGCTCCAGGGAGGCGATCTGGTTGGAGCCGAGACCACGGACACGACGGCTCTCGGAGATGCCGAGCCGCTCCATGATCTGCTTGGCGCGGACCTTGCCGACGCCGGGGAGGGACTCGAGCAGGGCGGAGACCTTCATCTTGCCGATGACGTCGTTCTCCTGGCCCTGCTTGATGACCTCGTGGAGGGAGGCGCCGGAGTGCTTGAGTCGATTCTTGACCTCGGCCCGCTCCCGGCGAGCCGCGGCGGCCTTTTCGAGCGCGGCTGCGCGCTGTTCAGGGGTAAGGGGCGGAAGAGCCACGCCTACGTCACCTCGGATGTCGATCTGTCGGATACGGACCGGTGAGGACCTGGTCGACCCACACCAGTGGAGCGACGGCCAACGACGTGACCGTTGGACACCTGCTCTGCCCCGGAGACTAGCGGCCAAGACCGCTCCAGTCAGCGAGAACAGCGGAAAAGTCCTGGTCAGCCTCTGCCGACCAGGACTTTTCCGGCATAACGACCCGGTTTTCTGCCAAGTTTTCGTCAAGTGGACCGCGAGCGGCCCGTCCGGCGCCGCCGTCCGCTCCCACCTGCGGGGATGGCGGGCCGGCGGCGGGAACGGGTCAGACCGCGACGGCCGCCCGGATCTCGTCCGCGTAGCGCGTCGCCGTGTCCCGCAGGGCGGACGCGTCCGGTCCGGCGCGCAGCACGCCCCGGCTCACGTTCGGGACGACGTTGCGGACCGCGGCCCCGAAGACGACCGGGAGGTCGGCCGGGGTCGCGCCCTGGGCGCCGATGCCGGGGGCGAGCAGCGGGCCGTTGATGTCGAGGTCGAAGGAGGAGAGGTCGCCGAGGGTGGCGCCGACGACCGCGCCGAAGGAGCCCATGGGCGTCTCCCCCGCGTTCTCCTCGGCGAGGTGGGCGAGCATGGTCGCGCCGATGGTGCGCCCGTCCTCCCGCACGGCCCGCTGGACCTCGGCGCCCTCCGGGTTGGAGGTCAACGCGAGGACGAAGAGTCCGGCGCCGGACTCGCGGGCCAGGTCGACGGCCGGCTTCAGGGAGCCGTAGCCGAGGTACGG
The DNA here is from genome assembly GCF_040636735.1 of Streptomyces sp. NPDC035033. Lineage (NCBI taxonomy): Bacteria > Bacillati > Actinomycetota > Actinomycetes > Kitasatosporales > Streptomycetaceae > Streptomyces > Streptomyces sp. NPDC035033. The sequence goes on from NZ_JBEZUZ010000034.1 coordinate 53,855, forward strand.
GGAGACCGTGAGGGCGTCGGAGAAGAGCGGGGAGTCCTTGCGCAGGAAGGTCTCGGCGTAGGCGGCCATGGTGGAGCCGATGTCGCCGCGCTTGGCGTCCATGACGACCAGGCCGCCGGCGGCGCGCAGGTCGGCGGTGGCCCGCTCCAGGACGGCGATGCCGCGCGAGCCGAAGCGCTCGAAGAAGGCCGCCTGCGGCTTGAAGACGGCGACCGTCTCCGCCAGCGCCTCGACGACGGTGTACGTGAAGCGCTCCAGGCCCGTGATGTCGTCGGCGAGGCCCCAGGAGCCGAGCAGGGAGGCGTGCGGGTCGATGCCGACGCAGAGGGGGCCGCGCTCGTCCATGGCGGAGCGCAGGCGGGTGCCGAAGGAGGGGGTCACTGGGCGGCCTTTCGGTGGTCGGCGCCGACGGCTTCGGCGAGGGTGGCGTACGGGGAGGCCGCGAGCCGCGCGGCGAGGCCCTTGTGGATCGCGCGGGCGTAGAACGGCCCCTCGTAGATGAAGGCGCTGTAGCCCTGGATCAGCGTGGCGCCGGCGAGGATCCGCTGCCAGGCGTCCTCGGCGTTCTCGATGCCGCCGACGCCCACCAGGACGATCCGGTCGCCCACGCGCGCGTACAGGCGGCGCAGGACCTCCAGGGAGCGCTCCTTGAGCGGGGCGCCGGAGAGGCCGCCGGTCTCCTGGACGAGGGCCGGGGCGGAGGCCAGGCCGAGGCCCTCGCGGGCGATGGTGGTGTTGGTGGCGATGATGCCGTCCAGGCCGAGTTCGACGGCGAGGTCGGCGACGGCGTCCACGTCCTCGTCGGCGAGGTCGGGGGCGATCTTCACCAGGAGCGGGACGCGGCGGTCGGTGACCGTGCGGTCGGCGGCCTCGCGGACGGCGGTGAGCAGCGGGCGCAGCGACTCGGTGGCCTGGAGGTTGCGCAGGCCGGGGGTGTTCGGCGAGGAGACGTTGACGACGAGGTAGTCGGCGTGGGCGGCGAGCCGCTCGGTGGACTTCACGTAGTCGGCGGCCGCGTCGGCCTCCTCGACGACCTTGGTCTTGCCGATGTTGACGCCGACGACCGTCCTGAAGACGGGCACGCGCGCGTGGAGGCGGGCGGCGACGGCGGCGGAGCCCTCGTTGTTGAAGCCCATGCGGTTGATCAGGGCCCGGTCGGGGACGAGGCGGAAGAGCCGCTTCTTCGGGTTGCCGGGCTGGGCCTCGCCGGTGACCGTGCCGATCTCGACGTGGTCGAAGCCGAGCATGGCCATGCCGTCGATGGCGACGGCGTTCTTGTCGAAGCCGGCGGCGAGGCCGAAGGGGCCGTGCATCCGCAGGCCGAGGGCCTCGGTGCGCAGCTCCTCGTACCGGGGAGCGAGGACGGCGGCGACGAAGGTGCGCAGGACCGGGACGCGGGCGGCGAGCCGGATCCACCGGAAGGCGAGGTGGTGGGCCTTCTCCGGGTCCATGCGCTTGAAGACGAGCTGGAAGAAGAGCTTGTACATGGTGGAGTCCTCATGAAGAGGGGGACACCGTTTCCGGTGTCCCCCTCGGTGGCTGCTAGTCGCGGGCCGCGGTCAGGTGTTCGGCGTGTTCCTGGAGGGAACGGACGCCGACGTCGCCGTGGTTGAGGGCGTCGATGCCCTGGACGGCCGCGGCGAGCGCCTGGACCGTGGTGAGGCACGGGACGCCGCGGGCCACCGCCGCCGTACGGATCTCGTAGCCGTCGAGGCGGCCGCCGGTGCCGTACGGGGTGTTGACGATCAGGTCGACCTGGCCGTCGTGGATCAGCTGGACGATCGTCTTCTCGCCGTCCGGACCCTCGCCCTCGCTGAGCTTGCGCACGACGGTGGCGTTGATGCCGTTGCGCTTGAGGACCTCGGCGGTGCCGGAGGTGGCGAGGAGCTCGAAGCCGTGGGCGACCAGCTCGCGCGCCGGGAAGATCATCGAGCGCTTGTCGCGGTTGGCGACGGAGATGAAGGCGCGGCCCTTGGTGGGCAGCGGGCCGTAGGCGCCGGCCTGCGACTTGGCGTAGGCGGTGCCGAAGACGGCGTCGATGCCCATGACCTCGCCGGTGGAGCGCATCTCCGGGCCGAGGACGGTGTCCACGCCGCGGCCGTGGATGTCGCGGAAGCGCGACCACGGCATCACGGCCTCCTTGACGGAGATCGGCGCGTCGAGCGGCAGGGTGCCGCCGTCGCCGTTCTTCGGCAGCAGGCCCTCGGCGCGCAGCTCGGCGATGGTCGCGCCCAGCGAGATGCGGGCGGCGGCCTTGGCGAGCGGCACGGCGGTGGCCTTGGAGGTGAACGGCACGGTCCGGGAGGCGCGCGGGTTGGCCTCCAGGACGTAGAGGATGTCGCCGGCCATGGCGAACTGGATGTTGATCAGGCCGCGGACGCCGACGCCCTTGGCGATGGCCTCGGTGGAGGCGCGCAGCCGCTTGATGTCGAAGCCGCCCAGGGTGATCGGGGGCAGGGCGCAGGCCGAGTCGCCGGAGTGGATGCCGGCCTCCTCGATGTGCTCCATCACGCCGCCGAGGTAGAGCTCGGTGCCGTCGTAGAGGGCGTCGACGTCGATCTCGATGGCGTCGTCGAGGAAGCGGTCGACCAGGACCGGCCGGGTGGGGCTGATCTCGGTGGACTCGGCGATGTACGCCTCCAGGCGCGCCTCGTCGTAGACGATCTCCATGCCGCGGCCGCCGAGCACGTACGAGGGGCGGACCAGGACCGGGTAGCCGATCTCGTCGGCGATCTTCTTGGCGCCGGCGAAGGTGGTGGCGGTGCCGTGCTTGGGGGCCGGCAGGCCGGCCTCCTCCAGGACGCGGCCGAAGGCGCCGCGGTCCTCGGCGGCGTGGATGGCCTCCGGGGAGGTGCCGACGACCGGCACGCCGTTGTCCTTGAGGGCCTGGGAGAGGCCGAGCGGGGTCTGGCCGCCGAGCTGGACGACGACGCCGGCGATCGGGCCCGCGAGGGACTCGGCGTGGACGATCTCCAGCACGTCCTCCAGCGTCAGCGGCTCGAAGTACAGGCGGTCGGAGGTGTCGTAGTCCGTCGAGACGGTCTCCGGGTTGCAGTTGACCATCACGGTCTCGTAGCCGGCGTCGCTCAGGGCGAAGGAGGCGTGGACGCAGGAGTAGTCGAACTCGATGCCCTGGCCGATGCGGTTCGGGCCGGAGCCGAGGATGATCACGGCGGGCTTCTCGCGCGGCGCGACCTCGGTCTCCTCGTCGTAGGAGGAGTAGAAGTACGGGGTCTTCGCGGCGAACTCGGCGGCGCAGGTGTCGACCGTCTTGTAGACCGGGCGGATGCCGAGGGCGTGCCGGACCTCGCGGACGACGTCCTCGCGCAGGTCCCGGATCTCGGCGATCTGGGCGTCGGAGAAGCCGTGGCGCTTGGCCTCGGCGAGCAGCTCGGGGTCGAGCTTCTCGGCGGCGGCCAGCTCGTCGGCGATCTCCTTGATCAGGAAGAGCTGGTCGACGAACCACGGGTCGATCTTCGTGGCGTCGAAGACCTCCTGGGGGGTGGCGCCGGCGCGGATCGCCTGCATGACGGTGTTGATGCGGCCGTCGGTGGGGCGCACCGCCTCGCGGAGGAGTGCGGCCTTGTCGCCGGGCTCGCCGGTGAAGGCGAACTGGGAGCCCTTCTTCTCCAGGGAGCGCAGGGCCTTCTGGAGGGCCTCGGGGAAGTTCCGGCCGATGGCCATGGCCTCGCCGACCGACTTCATGGTCGTGGTCAGCGTGGAGTCGGCCGAGGGGAACTTCTCGAAGGCGAAGCGCGGGGCCTTGACGACGACGTAGTCGAGCGTGGGCTCGAAGGAGGCCGGGGTCTGCTCCGTGATGTCGTTCGGGATCTCGTCCAGGGTGTAGCCGACGGCGAGCCGGGCGGCGATCTTGGCGATCGGGAAGCCGGTGGCCTTGGAGGCGAGGGCCGAGGAGCGGGAGACGCGCGGGTTCATCTCGATGACGATCACGCGGCCGTCCTCGGGGTTGACCGCGAACTGGATGTTGCAGCCGCCGGTGTCGACGCCGACCTCGCGGATGATCGCGATGCCGACGTCGCGGAGGATCTGGTACTCGCGGTCGGTGAGGGTCATCGCCGGGGCGACGGTGATGGAGTCGCCGGTGTGGACGCCCATCGGGTCGAAGTTCTCGATGGAGCAGACGACCACGACGTTGTCGTGCTTGTCGCGCATGAGCTCCAGCTCGTACTCCTTCCAGCCGAGGATGGACTCCTCCAGGAGCACCTCGGTGGTCGGGGAGAGCGTGAGGCCCTGGCCGGCGATGCGGCGCAGCTCCTCCTCGTCGTGGGCGAAGCCGGAGCCGGCGCCGCCCATGGTGAAGGAGGGGCGGACGACGACGGGGTAGCCGCCGAGCGTCTCGACGCCCTGGAGGACGTCCTCCATCGAGTGGCAGATGACCGAGCGGGCGGACTCGCCGTGGCCGATCTTGGCGTTGACGGCCTCGACGACGCCCTTGAAGAGGTCGCGGTCCTCGCCCTTGTGGATGGCCTCGACGTTGGCGCCGATCAGCTCGACGCCGTACTTCTCCAGGACGCCCTGCTCGTGCATGGAGATCGCGGTGTTGAGCGCGGTCTGGCCGCCGAGGGTGGGCAGGAGGGCGTCGGGGCGCTCCTTGGCGATGATCTTCTCGACGAACTCGGGGGTGATCGGCTCGACGTAGGTGGCGTCGGCGATCTCCGGGTCGGTCATGATCGTGGCCGGGTTGGAGTTGACCAGGATGACCCGCAGGCCCTCGGCCTTGAGGACCCGGCACGCCTGGGTTCCGGAGTAGTCGAACTCGGCGGCCTGGCCGATGACGATCGGGCCGGAGCCGATGACCAGGACGGACTGGATATCGGTGCGCTTAGGCACGCTCGGCCTCCATCAGAGAAACGAAGCGGTCGAAGAGGTACGCGGCGTCGTGCGGGCCCGCGGCCGCCTCGGGGTGGTACTGGACGGAGAAGGCCGGCTGGTCGAGCAGCTGGAGGCCCTCCACGACGTTGTCGTTCAGGCAGACGTGCGAGACCTCGGCACGTCCGAAGGGGGTCTCGGAGACCTTGTCGAGGGGCGCGTCGACGGCGAAGCCGTGGTTGTGCGCGGTGACCTCGACCTTGCCCGTGGTGCGGTCCTGGACGGGCTGGTTGATGCCCCGGTGGCCGTACTTCAGCTTGTAGGTGCCGAAGCCGAGCGCGCGGCCGAGGATCTGGTTGCCGAAGCAGATGCCGAAGAGCGGGGTCTTCCGCTCCAGGACGGCGGTCATGAGCGCGACCGGGCCGTCGGCGGTGGCCGGGTCGCCCGGGCCGTTGGAGAAGAAGACGCCGTCCGGGGCGACCGCGTACACGTCGTCGACGGTGGCGGTGGCGGGCAGCACGTGGACCTCGATGCCGCGCTCGGCCATCCGGTGCGGGGTCATGCCCTTGATGCCGAGGTCGATCGCGGCGACGGTGAACTTCTTCTCGCCGATCGCGGGGACGACGTACGGCTCCTTGGTGGCGACCTCCTCGTAGAGGCTGGCGCCCTTCATGTGCGGCTGGGCCTGCACGCGGGCGAGCAGCTCGGCCTCGGGGGCCAGGGCCTCGCCGGAGAAGACGCCGGCGCGCATGGAGCCGCGCTCGCGCAGGTGGCGGGTGAGGGCGCGGGTGTCGATGCCGGAGATGCCGACGACGCCCTGGGCGGCCAGCTCCTCGTCGAGGCTGCGCTTGGCGCGCCAGTTCGACGGGATGCGGGCGGGGTCGCGGACCACGTAGCCGGAGACCCAGATGCGGCTCGACTCGTCGTCCTCGTCGTTCCAGCCGGTGTTGCCGATCTGGGGGGCGGTGGCGACGACGATCTGGCGGTCGTACGAGGGGTCGGTCAGGGTCTCCTGGTAGCCGGTCATGCCGGTGGAGAACACGGCCTCGCCGAAGGTCTCCCCCACGGCCCCGTAGGCGCGGCCGCGGAAGGTGCGGCCGTCCTCCAGGACGAGTACGGCGGGAGCCAGGGCTCCCCTGGTGGAGGTCGTCATCGTGCGATGCCTTCCGTCGTGTTGATCATGGAGTCGATGGTCTCGGTCCAGGCGGTGTGCTCCGCGGCGCGGTCGGAGCGGAAGCCGGAGTCGAGGAGGGTGCCGCCGTGCTCCCAGGTGACGATCAGGAGCCCGCCCTCGGCGAGGACCTTGCCGGCGATGCCCTTGTCGAGGCGGGCACCGCGCAGGGCGGCGGCGGGGATCAGGAAGTCGTTCGCCCCGGGGCGGACGACCGAGATCCCGGTGTCGGTGAGCGTGAGCTCGACGCGGCTGCGGGTGCCGAGGCCGTGGGCGACGATCCGGTCGAGCCACTGCCCGGCGGTGGTGGAGCCGTGGTAGCGGCCGCTCATCGTCAGCTTGGCCTCACCGGGCGCCGACGGCACCTCGGGGAGCTCCGGCAGGTCCGACTGGAGGCTGCCGCGCCACTTCCAGCCCTGGCGCATGAGCCAGTAGACGAAGGCGACGAAGAGCAGGAGGCCGACGACCCAGCCGATCCGGCCGGCCCAGTCGGTGACCTCGGCCGACTTCTGCTCCGCGGCGAGGGCCGCGCTTGCGATGGTGTGTGTCACGCCAACTTCCCGTCCATGACCGTTGCCCGGCCCCGCAGGAAGGTGTGGGTGACGCGACCCGGCAGCTCGCGGCCCTCGTAGGGGGTGTTGCGGCTGCGGGAGGCGAAGTCCGCGGGGTCCACCGTCCCACGGTAAGCCGGATCGACCAGGACGAGGTTCGCGGGCTCACCAGCCGAGACGGGTCGTCCGTGGCCGGCGGCCCGGCCGATGCGGGCCGGGGCGAAGGACATCCGGTCGGCGACGCCGGCCCAGTCGAGCAGCCCGGTCTCCACCATCGTCTGCTGGACGACGGAGAGCGCGGTCTCCAGGCCGACCATGCCCATGGCGGCGGCGGCCCACTCGCAGTCCTTGTCCTCGTGCGGGTGCGGGGCGTGGTCGGTGGCGACGATGTCGATGGTGCCGTCGGCCAGGGCCTCGCGCAGGGCCAGCACGTCGCGCTCGGTGCGCAGCGGCGGGTTGACCTTGTAGACCGGGTCGTACGTGCGGACCAGCTCGTCCGTGAGGAGGAGGTGGTGCGGGGTGACCTCGGCGGTGACGTCGATGCCGCGGGACTTGGCCCAGCGGACGATCTCGACGGAGCCGGCGGTGGAGAGGTGGCAGATGTGGACGCGGGAGCCGACGTGCTCGGCGAGGAGGACGTCGCGGGCGATGATCGACTCCTCGGCGACGGCCGGCCAGCCGCCCAGGCCGAGCTCGGCGGAGACGACGCCCTCGTTCATCTGGGCGCCCTCGGTGAGGCGGGGCTCCTGGGCGTGCTGGGCGACGACGCCGCCGAAGGCCTTCACGTACTCCAGGGCGCGGCGCATGATCACGGCGTCGTCGACGCACTTGCCGTCGTCGGAGAAGACGGTGACGCCGGCGGCCGAGTCGTGCATGGCGCCGAGCTCGGCGAGCTTCTTGCCCTCCAGGCCGACGGTGACGGCGCCGATGGGCTGCACGTCGCAGTAGCCGGCCTCCTTGCCGAGCCGGTAGACCTGCTCGACGACGCCGGCGGTGTCGGCGACGGGGTGGGTGTTGGCCATGGCGAAGACGGCGGTGTAGCCGCCCGCGGCGGCGGCGCGGGTGCCGGTGAGGACGGTCTCGGAGTCCTCGCGGCCGGGCTCGCGCAGGTGGGTGTGGAGGTCGACGAGGCCGGGGAGGAGGATCTGGCCGGCGGCCTCGACCACGGTCGCGCCCTCGGCGCTCAGGCCGGTGCCGACCGCCTCGATGGTCTCGCCGTCGATCAGGACGTCCTGCGGCTCGCCGCCCAGCACCTTCGCACCGCGGATAAGGATCTTGCTCATCTTTACTTGCTCTCCTCGGTACGGGGGGTGGCGGGGGCGACGGCGGGCTCGGAGCCGCCGAGCAGCAGGTAGAGGACGGCCATCCGGACGGAGACGCCGTTGGCGACCTGCTCGACGACCGTGCAGCGGTCGGAGTCGGCGACCTCGGCGGTGATCTCCATGCCGCGGACCATGGGGCCGGGGTGCATGACGACGGCGTGCTCGGGCATCTTCGCCATCCGGTCGCCGTCCAGGCCGTAGCGGCGCGAGTACTCGCGCTCGGTCGGGAAGAAGGCGGCGTTCATCCGCTCGCGCTGCACGCGCAGCATCATCACCGCGTCGGACTTCGGCAGCACGCCGTCGAGGTCGTAGGAGACCTCGCAGGGCCAGGTCTCGACGCCGACGGGGACGAGGGTGGGCGGGGCCACCAGGGTGACCTCGGCACCGAGGGTGTGCAGCAGGTCGACGTTGGAGCGGGCGACCCGGCTGTGCAGGACGTCGCCGACGATCGTGATCCGCTTGCCGGCCAGGTCCCGGCCGAGCCCGGCGTCGCGGCCGACGAGGCGGCGGCGCATGGTGAAGGCGTCCAGGAGGGCCTGGGTGGGGTGCTGGTGGGTGCCGTCGCCCGCGTTGATGACGGGGGCGTCGATCCAGCCGGAGGTGGCCAGGCGGAAGGGGGCGCCGGAGGCGCTGTGCCGGATGACGACGGCGTCGACGCCCATCGCCTCCAGGGTCTGCGCGGTGTCCTTCAGGGACTCGCCCTTGGAGACGCTGGAGCCCTTGGCCGCGAAGTTGATGACGTCGGCGGAGAGGCGCTTCTCGGCGGCCTCGAAGGAGATCCGGGTCCGGGTGGAGTCCTCGAAGAAGAGGTTGCAGACGGTCCGGCCGCGGAGGGTCGGCAGCTTCTTGATCGGCCGGTCGGCCACCCGGGCCATCTCCTCGGCGGTGTCGAGGATCAGGACGGCGTCGTCGCGGGTGAGGTCGGCGGCCGAGATGAGGTGACGCATCATCGGGGTTTCTCTCCGTGTGGGGAGGTGCGAGGGCATGCGGGGGCGCGGGGCGGTGCCCCGGGTCCCTCAGGGGGTGGCCGGTCCGGCTAGGCGGACTTGCCGCCGAGCAGGACGGTGTCGCGACCGTCCTCCTCGGCGAGCTGGACCTTGACGGTCTCCCGCAGCGACGTGGGGAGGTTCTTGCCGACGTAGTCGGCGCGGATCGGGAGCTCGCGGTGGCCGCGGTCGACGAGGACGGCGAGCTGGACCGCGCGGGGGCGGCCGATGTCGCCGAGGGCGTCGAGGGCGGCGCGGATGGTGCGGCCCGAGAAGAGGACGTCGTCGACGAGGACGACGAGGCGGCCGTCGACGCCTTCCGCGGGGATCTCGGTGCGGCCGATGGCGCGCGCCGGCTTCATCCGCAGGTCGTCGCGGTACATGGTGATGTCGAGGGAACCGACCGGGACCTTGGTGCCGGTGATCGATTCGAGCTTCTCGGCGAGCCGGCGGGCGAGGTAGACGCCGCGGGTGGGAATGCCGAGGAGGACCACGTCGTCGGCGCCCTTGGCGCGCTCGACGATCTCGTGGGCGATCCGGGTCAGGACCCGGGCGATGTCGGGGGCCTCGAGAACGGGCCGCGCCTCATCGGTGTGCGCTTGCGTGTCCATGAAGAAAGGACCTCCTTCTCCGCCTCACGGGACGGTCTTTAAAGGACGTCTGGTGTACGCCGTCCACTTTAGCAGGGCGCCTCGCACGGGCTTTCCCGGAGCCTCCCCTCCCCCGCTCCGACCTGCGCCGGAACGTCCCCCGGGAGGGGGTGGCGGGCCGCTTTCGGCTTGACGGGAAAGAGTAACGCTGCGTAACCTCACAGTGAGTTACCAGCCGCGCGGCGCAGCCGCATGTCGTCACAGCGTCCGGGAGCGTTATGTCCAGCGAATACGCAAAGCAGCTCGGGGCCAAACTCCGCGCCATCCGCACCCAGCAGGGCCTGTCCCTCCACGGGGTGGAGGAGAAGTCCCAGGGCCGCTGGAAGGCGGTCGTGGTCGGCTCGTACGAGCGCGGCGACCGCGCCGTGACCGTGCAGCGCCTGGCCGAGCTGGCGGACTTCTACGGCGTGCCGGTGCAGGAGCTGCTGCCCGGCACGACCCCCGGCGGTGCCGCCGAGCCCCCGCCGAAGCTGGTCCTGGACCTGGAGCGCCTGGCCCACGTCCCGCAGGAGAAGGCCGGCCCGCTTCAGCGCTACGCGGCGACGATCCAGTCGCAGCGCGGCGACTACAACGGCAAGGTGCTGTCGATCCGCCAGGACGACCTGCGCACCCTGGCCGTCATCTACGACCAGTCCCCCTCGGTCCTGACCGAGCAGCTGATCAGCTGGGGCGTGCTCGACGCGGACGCGCGCCGCGCGGTCGCCCACGAGGAGAACTGACCTCCTCCGAAGCGCTTCTGCAGAAACGTGCCGCCGGGCCCGTGGACGTCATCCGACGCCACGGGCCCGGCGCTTTCGCGTACCGCCCTCACCCGTACGGCGGTACGCGAAGGGGCCCGTCGCACCGGAGTGCGACGGGCCCCTTCGCGAGCCGTTCGGGGACTAGGCGTCCACGTCCCGGCGCAGTCGGGGCTTCAGGTCCTTGAAGCGCCCGAGGAGGCCGTTGACGAAGGCCGGGGAGTCGTCCGTGGAGAACTCCTTGGCGAGCTGCACGGCCTCGTCGATCGCGACCGCGTCCGGGGTGCCGTCCTCCCAGATCACCTCGTACGCGCCGAGGCGCACGATGCTGCGGTCGGCGGCCGGCATCCGGTCGAGGTCCCAGTCCACCGCGTAGGTGGCGATGAGCTCGTCGATGCGGGCCACGTACTGGGCGTACCCCTCGACGAGCTGCATGGTGAAGTCACCGACCGGCGGCTGCTGCGCGTCGGCGCGGTGGAGCCGGATCTGGTCCGCGAGGACCTCCTGGACCGAAGTGCCGCGCTGGTCGGCCTCGAACAGGATCTGGAAGGCCCGCCTGCGGGCCTTGCTCCGGGCGGCCACGGTTAGCTGTTCACCCGGCCGAGGTAGCTGCTGTCACGGGTGTCGACCTTGATCTTCTCACCGGTGGTGATGAAGAGCGGGACCTGGATCTGGTGGCCGGTCTCCAGGGTGGCGGGCTTGGTGCCACCGGTGGAGCGGTCGCCCTGGACGCCCGGCTCGGTCTCGGCGATGGTGAGCTCGACGGCGGCCGGCAGCTCGACGTAGAGGACCTGGCCCTCGTTCTGCGCGACGAGCGCGGTGAAGCCCTCGACGAGGAAGTTGGCCGCGTCGCCGACGACCTTGCGGTCGATGTGCAGCTGGTCGTACGTGTCCATGTCCATGAAGACGAAGTAGTCGCCGTCCATGTAGGAGAACTGCATGTCGCGCTTGTCGACGTTCGCGGTCTCCACCTTCACGCCGGCGTTGAAGGTCTTGTCGACGACCTTGCCGGACAGCACGTTCTTGAGCTTGGTGCGCACGAAGGCCGGGCCCTTGCCGGGCTTGACGTGCTGGAACTCGACGACGGACCAGAGCTGGCCGCCTTCGAGCTTGAGCACCATGCCGTTCTTGAGGTCGTTCGTGGAAGCCACGGTTGCGGAATCTCCTGGACTGACGTGGGACCGAGGAGGCGTACGCGCCTAGAGCGCGAGCAGCTCCTTGGTCGTGATGGTGAGTAGCTCGGGTCCGCCGTCCGCCTCCTGGCGCACGACGAGCGTGTCATCGATCCGGACTCCGCCCCGGCCCGGGAGGTGGACCCCCGGTTCGACGGTGACCGGCACACAAGCGTCCAGTTTACCCATGGCCGAGGGCGACAACTGCGGGTCCTCGTCGATTTCGAGTCCCACTCCGTGTCCGGTGAGGGGCACGGCGGTCTCCGCGTGGCCCGCGCCGTCGAGGATCTGACGGGCCGCGCGGTCCACGTCCCGGTACTCGGCGCCGGGCACGAGGGACTCCCGGCCGGCCCGCTGAGCGGCGAAGACGAGCTCGTACAGCTCGATCTGCCAGTCGGCGGGGGCGGTGCCGATGACGAAGGTCCGGCCGATCTCGCACCGGTAGCCGTGGTAGTCCGCGCCCAGGCAGACGGAGAGGAAGTCGCCCTCCTCGACGCGGCGGTCGGTGGGCCGGTGGCCGCGCCGGCCGGAGTGGGGGCCGGTGGCGACGGAGGTGGGGAAGGCGGCCCCGTCGGCGCCGTGGTCGACGAGGCGCCGCTCCAGTTCGAGCGCGAGGTGGCGTTCGGTGCGGCCGACGAGGATCGACTCCAGGAGTTCGCCGAGGGCCTGGTCGGCGATCTCGGCGGCGATCCGCAGGCAGGCGATCTCGTCCTCGTCCTTGACCACCCGCAGCTGCTCGACGGCGCAGGCGAGGTCGGCGAGGCGGAGGCCGGGGGCGGCGGCGCCGAGGCTGCGGTGGCGGGCCACCGTCAGGTGGTGCTCCTCGACGGCGAGCCCGTCGGCGCCGGAGCCGCGGGCCAGTTCGGCGGCGACGACGGCCGGGTCGCCGCCGCCGAGCGGGAGCCGCTGCTGCCGGAGCAGTTCGTCGAGCCGCCCGTCGGCCGGTTCCCCCTCGTCGGCGGCGGGCCGGAGCAGCACGTCGGCGGCGGGCTCGGGGCCGACGAGCAGGACGGCGCCGGGCGGGGCGCCGCCCGCGAGATAGCGGACGTTGGCAGGACGGGAGACCAGGGCCGCCGCGCTGCCGGCTGCCGCGCACCGGTCGCGCAGCCTGACCCGGCGGTCCGCATACACCTGTGACATGTCTCCGAGCCTACGAGCCGGGCCCCGCCCCGGCCTGTCGGCGGCGGCCGACCGGGGAAGGAGCGGGGTTCAGCCCGCGGGCGGGGCGGCTATCGCGCGGGCCAGGGCCTCGTCGAGGAGCCGGGCGGTGGACTCCACGTCGAGCGAGGAGTTGTCGATGATCGGCAGTCCCGACCCGTACCAGCCGGCCATCCTGCCGTGGATCGCGGCGACCTCCTCGTCGGTCAGGCGCCGGTTGCCGGAGCGCTGGGCGTTGCGCTCCAGGACGACCTCCAGGCCGGGGAGCAGGACCACGGGGAGCAGGCCGGGGCCGACGTGCCGCTTCCAGCCGCCGAGCCCGACGACGGGCCGGTCGGGGAAGACGGCGTCGTCGAGGATGCAGGAGATGCCGTTGGCGAGGAAGTTCCGGGCGGCGAAGCCGCAGGTGCGGCGGGCCAGTCGGTACTGCGCCTCGGAGTGCTCGTTCCAGCCGGACTGGGGGTCGGCGAAGCCGGAGCAGACCCATTCCCGGACGTCGTCGAGGCTGATGTGGGCGGTGGGGACGGGCCGGCGGCGCGCCCAGTGCCGGGCGACCGTCGTCTTGCCCGCGCCGGCCGGTCCGATGAGCAGGACGGCGAGGGTCGCGGCCCCGGTGCCGGGCCCGTGCGGGGCGACCGGGACGGGCGGGGCGAGCGGTACGGCGCCGGTGGCGTGCGGGGGCACGGCGCCGGGGGCGGGGGCGGCGGGG